>JAYVKY010000349.1:0-3711 GCA_043767965.1 Pseudobdellovibrionaceae bacterium | reverse complement strand
AAAAAAATTGGTGTCTTTGGTCAAATGAAAGAACTGGGCAGTCATGCGACTGCCGAACACATTGCACTTTCAGAAATGGTCAGTCAATCGGGCTTTGATTTTATTTATTTTATTGGTGAAAATTTTAAAGATTTCGAATGCGGACTTAAAAATAAAAATTTTAAAAATTATTTATGTCAGATTGATTTATCAGACAAAATGGCTGCACATTTTAAATCTATTATTCAGACTGATGATCTTGTCGTGATTAAAGGTTCGCGCGGGGCCTATACTGAAAGGTTTGTTCAGCTTTGTGGGCCTATCAACTGGACAAATAAATAATTACTTCAACGGCTCAAACCCATGTTTTTTCATTATCGTAGAATAACTGCCATCGCGTTTCATTGCCTCGAAGGCTTTTTGCCATTTCTGAATGGTACCGGCATCAAGTGACTTTGAGGCGCCCAAGTATTCATGAAGTACAACCAGCGTGGCACCAACTTTCAAATCGTCGCCAGCTAGGCCACCCTTAATTTTATATCTATCCCTAAAGCTAAGCGGAGCAACCCATGCATCGATTCGATCGATTTTAAGCATTTTTACATTTTGTGCATCACTTGTGACAGATTCAAAATGATCAAATCCCAGTTTTGGCAGAACTACGGTCTCGGCCAGAGAGCCACGGAAGGTGCCAACTCGCAAATGTTTGGCCGCTTCGATCGACGAGATATCGACCTTGGAAGATTTTTTGGCAAAAAGCACATAGGGGTCATCAAGAATCGGTACTAACCAGACGTAATTTGATTCGCGCTCTTGAACGCGCGCAAGTGGGAAAATACCGACATTGGGTTTTTCTTTCGCTTCTGACTGGGCCCGCGCCCAAGGTAAAAAATCAATTTTCGTTGACTGACCCACACGCTTGGCAAGTTCTTGCACAATCTCGTACATGACACCAGCCCCGCCGCCCTGTGCAGAGGTCACATAGGTGTAGGGGTCGAAATCTGCAGAAACAAGCCTTAGCTCTGCGGCTTGCGTGATATGACTGCCGAAGCAAAATAATAAAATAATGGTAAAAATCCAAATCACGATAATTCCTTTAACAAAAATATTTGACTGTGCACAGTTCAGAACTGTTTACCTGGCTTTTGTCGTAGCGGCAATATTTTTTCGTGCACGCATAAGGTTAAGACCCATCGCACGACCAATTTAAACTGGTTATAAAAATGCAAAACACGAAATGGCTAAAGCCAAATCGCGCATGCAGGTGAACGATCCTTTCTGTACCGGAAAGGAGTTCGTATGTCGGAACGAAATTGTTATAAAAGCTATAACATTGTTCGGAAAGTATTGCGGTTTGCTGAAACGATTTTAAGGGTTATTCTTATAATTCTTAAAATTGTTCAAGCTTATCTCGATTTAAAATAGTTTAAATATTGCCAACATGTACAGTTGTCACTATTCAAACTAAGGTCCAGTTAGGATTGTTTTCGGGTTTGGTTTTGGCCATTTCTTTAAAATCTAAACTTTTTCAATTTGAATATCAAAAATACCAACAGGGTGTGGTGCATTTTGAATGACCTTGAAATCAACAATCACTTTTTTCTGATCTTCGGGTTTTAGCCTTTGTAAAATCAAATCTTTTTTATTCAATTGATCGCCAACAAAATACATTTGCGTAATTAATTCGATATAACCCAATGCTGAAATTTTAAAATGAATATGCGAAGGACGAATCCAATCTGCACTGGCTGCGTATGTACCAGGTTTTATAGTTCGAAATTGGTATTTGCCATTGGCATCAGTCACAGATTTCCCCCAGTATTGAAAATTGGGATCTATCGGCGCTGTGTTTGGATCAGACGGGTGATCGTATTTGCCAGAGGCACAGGCCTGCCAAATTTCGACCAGTGCACCAACAACGGGTTTGCAATTTTGATCTGTCAATAGACCTTGAACAATCACTATTTCACCCAGTGCAATTTTTGTTTTTCCAGTCACTCGGATTAAATCAGCGTCTGTATCGATTTGATCAACGACGGGATAAAATGGGCCTTCGGTTTGTTTCGGAGTTTTTGTTTGCAAACATTGCTGCGCCAATGAAATTGATGAGGCTCCGGCAATTGCGGCTGTCGAGATAATTGTATTTCTGATTAAACTTCTACGGTTCATAGGGGCTCCGAGGTTTTAGTTTTGCTACATAGTTGGGGTTGTAAACCTTTCTAGTTTAAATTTTCTTTAATCATTAAAATTTCAGTATTTTCAAGTGTCAGTTCTAATCTGGCAGTGTATCTTGTGTAGGAAAAATTTTTCACATCTGTTGTATGAATTAAATTTGTTTCGATATCAGTGTTTAGGCTGGCAACTGATTTATCACTGAGTTTTACAATGTTGCCTTGGCGGTTTAATTGTGCGGCCTGTACGTTGACCAATGAATTTCGTGATCCAGTAAAAAGCGAACCACACCGAAAAATATTTGGATATCTTTGGTTCTGTAGGCAATTGCGTGTATTAAAGGTTAAAACCAGTGCATCAATCTGCTTCATGCTAAATACGTATTCCAGTTTTTGGCGAAAATCTGAATCAAGCATTGGGTGATTGCTAGGATAATTGAGCATTGCAGTTTTGACAATTATTTGGACTTTGTTATTGGCAGCGGCCTGCGCACTCAGTGCCGGTAAATTGTAGTTTTCAAAGCTGACTAAATCTATATTTTTAAATGTAGCCGGAAATGCTGTGGTACTAAAAACGAATAAACTGGCGGCAATAAATGTATTATACATGAATCCTCCTAGGTTTCATCAGCGTTATTGCTGATAGCGAATAAATAATCGATTTTAATGCATTAATATGATGAATAATTAAACAACTTATGATAAGTTAAAATAATGATTAATCAAATCGATTTAAAGTACTTTTTAGAACTGACACAGACGCAGCATTTAACTAGGGCGTCTGAGCGGTTAGGTATTACCCAGCCGGCACTGTCACATAGTATTAAACGGATTGAAACAGAACTAAAAACATCCTTATTTATACGTTCTAAAAAAGGAATGAAACTGACCAAAGCCGGGGAATTATTATTGAATTCTTCGCAGGCACTGTTGCAAACATGGGATCAGTTGGTTAAAAATATTCACGCCGATGAAAAATCAGCCCAAGGTTTAATTCGCTTAGGCTGCCATTCAGCAGTTGCGCAGTACATGCTGCCGCTATTTATAGGTGATTTTTTAAAATCATATCCGCAAATTGATTTGCAATTGGTCCATGGCTTATCCAGACACATGACGGAAAAAGTGGTCAGCTTTGAAATTGATGTGGCTCTGGCTGTAAATCCAAACCCGCATCCGGATTTAATTATTAAAGAAATCTTTAAGGATGAAGTGTCTATCTGGAAATCGAAAAAATGTTTGAATTCAGATGTTTTAATTTGTGAACCGAATTTATTGCAGACGCAGGATATTATTTCAAAACTCAGTAAAAAGGGAATCCAATTTAAGCGAATCATCGAGTCTTCGAATTTAGAATTGATTGCAAATTTAGTCAGTTGCGGCGTGGGGTGCGGTGTATTACCAGAACGAGTATTACAAGCTTTTGAATTTCTAAAATATGAAAAAATCAAGGATAGCCCTATTTTTTTAGACAAAGTTTGTTTAGTGTACAAAGCTGAATTTAGAAAATCAGAACGTGGTCGATTGTTCATTGATCGACTGAGTCGTATTTAACTAAAACTGT
>JAYVKY010000348.1:0-3172 GCA_043767965.1 Pseudobdellovibrionaceae bacterium | reverse complement strand
GACGTGCGAACCAATCGTGTCTGCGTACAGTGTAATAGATTGTCCAGCGTGCAAAAGCGGCTAAGACAAAAACCGCAGCCATTGCATAGGGTAAATAATTAATAAAATTTCTAATCAGCTTCTGTGTCAATTCATCTGACATAATCTTTTCCTTTCGATTCGAGGTCCTTCAAAACAGTTCAATAATTATTCTACTTTTTATTCATATTAAATTTGATAATAACTCGTTGTGATTTTTTACAATCATATTTTTCACAGTACTCTTGAACCGACGCGATATTGCGATCGACTTTCATCAAATCTAAAAAGCTGCGTCCAGAAACTTTTAATGCAGGCACCAATGAACTTCGATGCGAAAAATTCATCTCACGCTCGTCTAAAATATAATTAAATATTGATTTGGCACGTTTATAACTTAGATCCATATTATACTTGAGCGCTTCTAGATCTTGCGCTTTTGTCGAATAGGGATCGACAATTTTGCCACCATAGGTTGGTGACGCAAAACCGATGACTTCGACGGCTGAAATTTGAGAAGCAATTTTTGGGTTACCAAAAAGTGATGTCGCATATGCTGGCATCGCTTTTTGTAATGTTGATTTCATTTCGTTTTTTAAATTCGACGAATCACTATCAAAATAGGTTTGTCCAAAATTAAGAACCACATCGCCAGATTCCATATCAATGTCAGCTTTAACACCGGCTTTTTTAAAACCTTTACTGATTTCAGCGGCAATACTTTTTCGTGCTTCAAGCTCTGAATTGGCTTTTGCGAGCTTTCCTTCAGTGTCTTTTAATTGTCCGGCAAGGCCTGCCAGTTCGCCTGCAAGTTTACGTTCTTTCGCCTGTGAGGCCGCAGCGAATTTGGCTTCTTTAGCTGCAATTTCTGCCCGTGATAAATTCTTTTGTCGACCCAGTTCCGCATCAAAAGCTGCCTGATCTGCAGCCTTCTGCTGACTGTAGGTAGCTTTTAGCCCCTGCATTTTCAATTCGGATTCGGCACCCGCGCGACCCAATTTATCATTTAGACCTGCGATCTCGCTGCCTTTTTGTTGCAGATCAGATTGTGTTTTTGATAATTGCGATTCTGTTTGTTTCAGTTTCCCGTTTAAATTTTTTAAGTTAGATTGTACAAAATTTAAATTGTTTTCAACGGCGTCTCTTTCGTCTTCAAGTCGAGCCAGCCGGTCATCGGCGTCAGTTTGCATTTTTTTCAGTTTTTCTTGGTAAAGTTTATGAGATAATTTTTGGTGCTTATAGGCCGTTTTTAAAGCGTTCATTCTTTCGGTCAACTGCTGATTGACGCCATCAATTTGTTTTTCTTTTTGCTCAATTGATGTCTGCATTTCATTGATGTTTTGATTCAATGAAGAAATCTTTTTCTTTTGATCAGTGATTTGTCCGTCTTGATCACCGATAACTGTTTCTTTTTCTGTGATTATATTATTTCGATTTGAGATTTTGACTTTTGATAGGCTGTTGGCATTGATCATATTACGCACCATTTGCTGGTACTTATTTAGTGCCTTTTCAGTATTTTCGTTATCATTGGCAGCTTGACGTAATTTATTTTTTTCATTTTTAGCTTCGTCTTTTAATAATGTCAGCTTGTCCATGAGCTCGTTGTATTCACTGGCTTCAGATTTACTTGCTTGATTTTGAATGTAATTTTCTTTTACAGATTCATAGGTCGTTAATTGATTTTTTAAATCTTGAATTTCAACTTTTAGTTTTTTATTTTCAGTCGAATGCCTGATCCCGTCTGTACCGGTTCTTAAGCTTGCGACAACATATAGTAATAAAAAAATTGAAGATAAACCTAAAAAAAGATCTGAATATGATGTCCAGAAACTTTCGCTTTCATTTTTATGCTTCGATTGATAATTTAAACCCATAACTTGTTTCCTTTTACAACACTCAGATCGGCTGTAAAATAAACGGACTTAAGTTTTTTCAAAAACTCTAGACAACAGTCTTGCTTAATTATTTTTTAAAATTTAAAAGATCGAAAGGTCTAGTTTTTCTTTACGGCCTAAGAACATCGCATAATCTGTATGATCTAAGACAGAGTTACCAGACAACGGATGAATCAATAGACTTAAGCCCTGACGATGTTCAGACAAAAATTGAATGACCTCGATAAATATCGAGGCTTTGAAATCGGCTTCGAACATCCAAAATGGATGGGGCCCCATCAATTGATCATGCAACTCGGAAATTTGTAATTGAGTTTTAAATTTTTCTGTTAACAACTGATGCAGCGCCTGGGCCCTGGGTTTTGTCTCGGCCGTATAATAAATATGTGAATGGAAATATTCAAATTTCACAGGCCAGGCCACAGGATCTAATAATTTAAATCGATCCACACCTGCTGATATTTGTTCTAAAAACATTTTTTCTGGCCGTGCCCAGACGCTGGCTAAATCATTTTGATAAAGCGTTTTATAAATGACCAGATCACTTAAATCTTCTGAGTGTTTTGCCACGTCTAAAACTTGATAGGGTTTATTTTTATAATGGTTATAATACCCACCGATTAAGACTTCATTCATTGCCGTAACTCCGTTCGTTGAAACATCCGTTGTTCGTTTTGAAAAAATAGATGTACATATATTTTTAATTCATTAATAGTTTTTGCGCGTGTTGAATAAGACATCAATGTATGGCCAAATTCAAGCCAGACGTGTGTTGTTTTAATAAAAAATAGGATCCGACGTAAAATAAGCCCTTCCGTCATGCCAATTTTATCTTTGAAGTAAATTTCAGAAAATTCGATATATTTAAATAACATTCGACCAAATTCAGCACCCTCTTCGGTTTCTGTTTGCGGCGCTTTTAGATTTTGAAAATGATCGGCGCCTGTAAAATTTAATTTTTCACCCAATTGCCAAACCATCCAGGGTCTGGCTGCTAAGGCCCTGCCCGCCATCGCATAATCGGCCTTGGTTTCTGAAAGCATTTTTAAAACATCATCAGCAATTTGAATGTCACCGTTACCAATAACTGAGACATTGATATTTTTTTTAAGCTCGGTGATTTGTGACCAATCCGCAGCCCCTCTACGTTTTTGTTCGGCAGATCTTGGATGTAAGGTGATCCAATCAGCGCCCGCATTGACAAGTTTTTCAACAAATAAAATAAGCTCTGGCAAGGATTGCGTGGTTCCGACAGC
>JAYVKY010000347.1:0-2882 GCA_043767965.1 Pseudobdellovibrionaceae bacterium | reverse complement strand
TTAATGGCCCCTAGGCCCGGGCGAGTTACAACAACAGGCTTACCGTAACGTTCGTCGTAGTCAATTTTAACGATTTTTTTAGCCTGATCTGTAATTGTCTGAATTCGACCTTTGATATCATAGGTCATCGTAATTTTTTGGCCTTCAGTATTTTCGGCATAACTTAAATTACCGCGGGGATCATATTTAAAGCTTGTGCTATGGTTTGAAATTGTCTTTCCTTTATCATTCGTAAAAATTGTTTTTACTTGTGATACTTTTTTCGAAGTTTGATCATAGTTAAATTCCAGCTTTGTCATTGCAGATGATTTTAATTTAACCAAACCATCCGGGTAATATTCAAAATCGACGCGCTCATTATTATTTTTGATTGTCGTGGGCTTACCAAATACGTCGTGGTATGAAATATCGCGTACGTTACCATTCACATTTGTTTGAACACGCGACAAAATAATTTGTCCATTGGGCATTTGTTTATGCCAAAATTCATACCTATTATTGGCCACAGTTTCTTTGCCACACGTTTTTGTGGCCGTTGACCAATAGTTAAATTTGGGATTCGTTCTAGAGAATTCATATTTATAATTTTCCGTGCACTTATCGCGATCTGTAAAAGAAGTAACCCAGTCTTTGACGTTATCGTATTTAATAGCAATTGTGGTTTTATCAGGCCATGTGGCTTTTGATAAATTGTGAAACTCGTTATATTCATAAATATAAACATCTGAATCTTTTTTAGCCCAGGCATTTTTATTCCAAGTTAAATCGTCTTGCTGACTGTACTTGTATTCCGAAATTAAGCCATTTGGGCCAGTTATTTTTTGTACTTTTTTATTGGGGAAGTATTTAAATGTTAATTTTCTTGAATTGTTGTCTTCGATTTCAGTCAATAAATCTTTTTGATAATCGAATTTTAAAAAGTTGCCATTTTTATCATACATATGGGTGATCTTGCCGCTGACATTAAATCGCTGATAACTGCCATCTGCTAAATTTCTGGTATAAAAGTTTTTTGCAAAAACGACGTTTTCAACTTCTTTTCCGTTGGCCATAAATTTTTGGCCATCTTTAATAGCTACTAAAATTCCATATTGTTTTGCGTAACTTGTTCTGCTTTGGTCATCTTCAAGCAATTGATTCTCTAATTTTGTCCAAAATTCCGCAGAGCTTGTGCTGTATTTTTTATCTGCGTGCATTTTTGTTGTGATTTGTTTAATTGTTGAATCTACGTCTTTACGAGTGATTTCTTTGGCTGAATAATTAATCTCTTGTCCGTCACCGCATTCAGATATTTTGATATTACCTTCAGAGGTTGTCTCTAGTTTTGTTTCAAATTCTGAACACCAACCAAAACCAAACATTCCGCTAAAAATTGTTCGACTTTTATACGCCCGCAGTACTCGCATTTCATAACCATTTCCGGGCACCTCAAGATCAACCCAAGAATTTGTGTACCCAGCGTTATTCATGTCGACCAATGCAAAAACTTGTGTTGTTGAAAATAAGATCACTACAGAAAAAAACAGACGACTAAACATTGTGAAAACCTCGTTCGTTACAAAAAATATGTACAAGCCAATTACACTCTTATTGTAACAACTTTTTTGATAACGACTCCACCAATAATTTGCATACCTAGCATTGCGGCCAGTAAGATTAAGCCCAAAGTCGTGTTAAACATCGGCTTCATATAGTCGGGGTCAATAAACATAAATACACCCAATAAAACAAACGGAATACAGGTGACAATAATACCCTGCATAACCCCTTGGGCGGTCATTGCTGAAATCTTTTTTTCTAATTTTTGCCGCTCGCGGATCGTGCTGACTATTGTTTGAAATGTCTCGGCCAAATTACCACCCGTTTCTTTTAGAATATTAATGGCCGTCACAAACATTTGAACATCGGGCAGTGGGATACGTTCACCCAGATCTGTCAGTGCTTCTTCGAAGCTTTGGCCGAACTGAACCTGTGTTATCACCTGAGAAAATTCGGCACGCACGGGATTACTCATAATTTCAACAACACGTGACATCGATTGCTGTGGGTTAGAGCCCGATTTAATTCCATTGGCCATAATAGTTAATGCGTCAACCATTTGATCTGTAAACTGTGCGCATCTTTTTTGATACAATGTTTTGTAAACAATAGGAACAAGCTGAAAACCTGTGATGCCGAAAGATATTCCCAAAAATGTACCCAATCCAATATTAGGCCAGGCGATCATAAAAAATAAAAATCCCAAACCAAAACTTGATAATAATAAAAGGCGGGTCACTTTTTTTTCATCAACATCCATCCCTAATAGTTTCATATGCAACATCACTTGTGCTTTTTTGCTTATGCTTTTTGAATAAACTGTTAAGAAAATTTTATCAGCCCACATATAGACTGCAAAAAATATTGAAATAGCAAAAAGTGGAAACACAAGCCATTCGTGTCTAAAAATTTCCATAAATTACCTTGTTATGCCTTTCATTAACTGACCTTTTTAACTGGCGTTGCTGGCGCGATGGCCTTTGGCGCCTCGTTTGAAAATATTTCCATGGGGATATGGCCACCTTTGTCTTTGATTTCTTGAATAAAGGACGGTACTGTTCCGGTGGATTGAAACTGACCTAAAACTTTTCTATTTTTATCGTAACCTGTTTCTTTAAATTTGAAAATTTCGGCTAGACTTATCACATCGCCCTGCATACCCACAACTTCGGTGATGCTGATAATTTTTCGACTGCCATCAGATAACCGAACAATTTGCACAATCAAATCAACTGCGCCGGCAATTTGTTCGCGAATCGCACGCAGTGGTAATTCAAGACCCGACATCATAACCAGGGTTTCTAAACGCGCTATACACTCGCGCGGAGAATTCGCGTGAGTAG
>JAYVKY010000346.1:0-11381 GCA_043767965.1 Pseudobdellovibrionaceae bacterium | reverse complement strand
GCGCAATAATTTTTCCGTGATAATCTTTTTTACGAAGCTCAGCTGTTGCTTCGTATCCGTCCATGACAGGCATTTGCAAATCCATAAGAATAACATTGTAAGGATCCCGCTGCGCCATCTCAACAGCTTCGGCACCGTTCGACGCGATACTCACCTCTGCACCCTCAAGTTTTAAAATTCGACTGATAAGGTATTGATTATCTAACGAATCCTCGGCTAATAAGATTTTGAGGCCTTCAAGACGCGCGTGCGGTAATTGTGAGTCACCTATTTTTTCTGACTTAATTTCTTCCTTAACAGCCTGATGAGTTGGCCCCGGATCAATGGTGATTGTAAAAGTACTGCCACCATCAACCATTGTTTGAGTTAAAACCACATCACCCCCAAGAAGATTCGCAAAGCGCTTTGCTAGCACAAGGCCAAGACCCGTTCCACCGAATGTTCGCTTTGACGTCGAATCAGCTTGCGAAAATGGAATGAAGAGCTTTTTAATTTGATCTTCGCGAATGCCACACCCAGTATCTTTAACCATAAATGATAAAACATTTCTTCCATTTTTATCCGGTGACTGCTGAACGTAAACACTGACTGTTCCTTTTGCCGTAAATTTGATGGCATTACCAATGATGTTGATCAGTATTTGCCTGAGCCTAAGAGGATCAGTACGGATGATGTCGGGTACATTTTTATCTATATTAATATTTAAGTTAATCCCTTTACCTCTGGCCTGAAGCTCCAATAAAGTTTTGGTATCCGTTAAAATTTCTGTCAATGGCACATCATAAGTTGTAATCTGCATCTTGCCAGATTCGATTTTTGACAGATCTAAAATATCATTGATGATATTTGAAAGCAGCTCGCCGTTGCGCTTAATGACCGTAGCAAATTGTGCTTTTTCTGAAGGCTGAATCTGAGGGTCAATGATCAAATCGGCAAAGCCCAATACCGCACCCAGTGGTGTTCTGATTTCATGAGACATATTTGCAAGAAAAGCACTTTTTGCAAGATTTGCAGCGTCAGCCGCCTCTTTTGCTGCGAGCAGATCGCGTGTATTTTTCAAAAGAAGCATTTCTTTTTCTTGATGAAAGTTGATTTTTTTTCTAAGCTCACGTGGTGATAAGCCCAAAGAGCTGATTGTCACTGCAACAAAATCTGTGAGCTGTTTTTGTTCTTCTGTGGTGATGAACATGTGGTCTTTGATTGATCTATGGGCGGCGGCCGTTCCGATCGCACCTGATAAACAGACTTCAATTTCAAACTGCAAATCCGCAAGTTCGCCGATTGAAATTTTTTGGCTTTCTGCAAAATGAAGTTTTTTCGAAATTTCAGCAAGCAAAGCCTCTGAAGTTTTTGAATCAAAATATAAATCAAAAAATTCCTTAGCTTGAACTAATTTAGGAGCTAATAAAACCATCAATGATGATTGAGTCCGATTTATAGATAAGCCGTTGGGCAAGCCCTCATCGTCTTCTTCATAAATAAAATCTCGAGCATAAGCGCGCTCAAATTCAGTTGCTGGAAAAGCCATAGACCCCAATACTAAACCAAACACATTTGTAAATATGCACCATAAAAAAGAATGCCCCAGTGAAGACAAACCTTCGATTCCAAAGAGGGCCTCTGGCCTTAACCAAGAAATTCTAAAAAGACCCTGCTTGATAAAAAGAGTCGAAAAAAGAATATCGCCTTTGGCCAAAGCCGGTATTAATGAAGTATAAATCCAAAGCGTAAAGCCCACTGTAATCGCAATATAGGCACCTTTACTTGAAACTTTTTCCCAATATAGACCAGCAAGAATACTGGGTACAAATTGCATCGAGGCCAAAAAAGAAATCATACCTATAGAAACTAGAGTCGTGTTTGATCCAAGAGTTTTTTGATAATAGTATCCAAACGTGATCAACAGAATCGCTACCGCCCACCGAATTTTTAAAAAATGTCGCCTGAGTTGATTCATGGCAGGATATTTAATGATGATCGGAGCCAAAAGCTGATTGGTAACCATGGTTGATAAAGTTGCGGTCTCGGCGGTGATCATACCTAAACCTGCCGATAAACCACCAAAATAAATCAGTAATGCCACTGGCATATTCCCTGCGATTAATGGTAAGCGTAGAAAATATGTGTCTGCCATAGACACCGGAAGCCCTGCTTTCAATCCAAAGATGGCAATCGGCAAAACAAACAAATTAATTAAAAGCAAAAAAAGGGGAAACAACCACTTCGCCGTTTTAACGTGCTTCTCGTTTGAATTTTCAATAACAGCCACATAAAACTGTCGTGGTAAAAATAAAACAGCAAACATCGAGAGAACAATATAGCTGACCCAAGTGGTAAACTGCGAAGGGGTTGTGGCCCCCATGAATGAATATTTTGGGCCTACAAGTTTTGGCAGTATTTCTAAAGCTTGCAGGACACCATCGTTTAAAAAATAAACAATAAATGCACCGCCGACTAGGGCCGCCGCAAGCTTAAATAAACTTTCTACAGCAAGAGTTGTGGTCATTGCAGAGTTTCGATCAGTTGAAATTACCCGCCTTAATCCAAATAAAATTGTGATCAAGGCGATAGCCCCAACCAAGAATAATTCAAAATAATTATTCTTGGTGAATACAATCGATGTTTTAGAATCTTGAAGCAATAATTCCGTGTTTCTGATCATCGAAGAAATCTGAATTGAAATATAAGGCACAAACCCAATCAGAATAAGTACCGTACACAGTACGCCAATACCAGTTGATTTATTGTACCGCGCTGAAATGAAATCTGCGATACTGGTTATTCGAAATCGATTTCTAATTCGGATCAACTTGCGAAGTAAAGGCCACCAAAAAATCGAACCCAAAATAGGCCCTAAGTAAACAGCAAAAAAAAGCATCCCCGACGTTGCTGCCAGCTGAATACTTCCAAAAAGAGTCCACGCCGTGCAAAAGACACCTAAAGAAAACGAGTACACAATACTGTTGTCGACCCACCTGGGCCATTTCTTATAAATGAACTCGCTGACTAAGCCAACAGCAAGAATCAATGCCACATAACAAAATACAAGCAGCCCCAAATTTAAAGCCGAAATCATTGATCACCGTACTTTGAAAAAAGAATGATCACACTCGAAACACTGATTAATCCGAAATAGACAATCACAGGATTTGACAGGTTAGGTAATGTGAAAAATACCCAGCAGGAAGCCAGAAAGAAAAATAAAAAAGCGATAATTTTAATTTCTGTGCTGTGTAACACGATGCCTTCCGTAATCTTAACTCCTCATCCTGCAATCTATCAAACTATGAAACACATCCTAAAATGCAATATCAAGACCAGCGTAATATTACAGCGTAGGGATCCTACTGCTGAATATGTATTTTTGGGGCAATTGAACAGTCCCACGTTGAAAAATGTCTCGTTAATGTGTCGATAAAAATACTTTTGTGATGCATTTAACAAGTCAATTCTGTATTGTGCAGTCATGACTTCTTCTGCTGATGCTCCTGAAAAACCAAAACGTCGCGTTCGCTACAGTGGAAAAAATCCAAAAAAATTCAGCGAAAAATATAAAGAACTAAACCCCGAACGCTATGCTGAAGATATTGAAAAAATTAAATCCCGCGGGGCAACCCCTGTCGGAACTCACAGACCTATATGCGTTAATGAGATCTTAAAAATTTTATCACCAAAGCCTGGTGAAATCATGCTTGACGCGACGCTGGGTTACGGGGGGCATACTTCAATAATTTTACCAAAGCTTTTGCCGAATGGTCGCCTGATTGGCCTAGATCAAGACGCTGTTGAGCGCAACAAAACAGAAGTGCGAATACGGGCCACTGGAATTCCTGAAGCGGCATTCATTGTCGGAGCAATTAATTTTTGTGATGCTAAAAAATTTATTTCTGATCTTGGAATTTCTAAAGTGGATATGATTTTAGCAGACTTAGGAATTTCGTCGATGCAAATCGATGATCCCTTGCGCGGTTTTTCGTATAAAATTGATGCCCCTTTGGATTTACGAATGAATCCCCATCATGGTCAGTCTGCAGCAGAATTATTGGCAAATCTAAGTGTGATACAATTAACAGAAATTTTACATGAAAATTCAGACGAGCAACGCAGCGAAGTGATCGCTAAAGCTTTAGTTGCCAAAAAACCAAAAAGTACAGTGCAAATGGTCGACGTCATACGCGAAGTGATTTCTGGGTTTTCAAAAAAAGTTCAACTGGAAGAAGGTGATGCACCCATACGGCGCGCATTTCAGGCATTGCGAATTGCGGTTAATTCTGAATTTAAAGTATTAGATCAATTCTTAAATGATTTGCCACAGATGCTAAACCCGGGCGGGCGCGTAGCGATTTTATCATTTCATTCTGGCGAAGATCGTCGAGTTAAAAAATCTTTTCAAGCTTTTGCCAGAAATGGCCAATACCAACAAGTGGCCGCGGAATTTATTCGCCCTAGTCCCGAAGAACAACATAGCAATTCAAGATCAACATCTGCAAAATTACGTTGGGCTTTAAAATAAATTTAAACCATGCATATTTTAATTCAGATTTATCTGCTTACCAAATACTTAATTCAACGCGACGATTTTTTTTGCGACCTTGGTAATTTGTATTTTCTGAAATTGGTTTTTTAGATCCATAGCCCCGAGCCACGATAGAAGCTTCATCAATTTTAAATTTTTCAATTAGATATTGACGAATCGCATTCGATCGCTTTTCACTGAGACGCTGATTATATTCTTCTGAACCCGTTGAATCAGTGTGACCATCAATTTGAATTTTTTTATATCCGCGCTCAACTATTTTTTTAAATGAAATAGCTAAAGCCTTAATATACTCAGGTTCTATTTTATCTGAATTAATTTTAAAAACTAATCCCATATCTATCTTTAATACTTCAGGGGCACGAGGTGCTACGACTTCGACGGCAGCAAGCTTGGGTTCTTCGCTGACAAGAATTGGTGCATCTTTACAAATCGGCCCCAGTGCCCAATTGAGTCCCGTATAAATTCGCCATTCAGCTCCGCCAAGTGACAAATCAATTTGCCGAGTAGCGCCGATGTGCGCTGCCACGTTTTGATCGAAGTTATGCTTAACACCAGCCAAAGCTTCCAAAGAATTCATACTGCGATCCGTGTCTTGATCAATTGGCTTTGCCGTTTGGCTGCCATAAATTTCAAAAATTAACTTTGTATCGAGCGAAGCAAAACGATAACTGCTGGCGATTGAATAGATATATTGATCCTGCATCGGAATAAATGGAATTCCTGCAATTGCTTCACCAGGATTTCGTTTGCGATAGCCAATATTTACTGCACCCACCCAGTTTTCATAAAAAATTGTATCTGCTGCGAATTCAAAATTCCATGTCAGCCCAGGATTTTTTCCTGCAAAAGGATTATCACTGATCAGATTTTTATTAATCGATATAATTCCAGCTAAGCCCCCACTTGTATCTCCGATAAAACGGAATTTGGTGTTGGCTTTTAGCTCTGTGGCACCGTTCTGATCAAAGGATGCCACATAGTAATCATCTTGAACGCTTTGACTTAGTACCACAGGAACACTCAGACCAACGTCCCAGCGTTTTGTTAAACCTAATCCCAAACTTAAATCGGCACCCAAGATTTGATCTTTGCGCTTTTGTCCTTTTGGATAATTCGCATTTAATGTTTCTGTATATGTTAAACTATTAACAGCATAATTTAAAAATAGACCTGCATTTATCAAGCAGGGCTTAAGAGTTTCAGACGATTGAACAGTGACAAAACCCAATCCACTGGTTGTCGGATTAAAGTTTTGGTAATCGGTTCCACAAATATTTGCCCGTGCCGAAAATGTAGCTAATAGAATAACCAAAAGCAGAAAAAAAAATTTCATTATTTGTTATTTCCGTTAGAAATATTTTTACAAGCCGGACTGCCGCCTTGATTGACTAATTCAAAACCAGAATTACATTTAGTCATGACGCAAGGACCGATCTTGTGATTATCTTTACAGTTTCGAAATCCAGAACCGTTTTGACCAGTACACGCAAATGTTTCACCGGTCTCGCAGGAGTCCTCAGAAACACATAAACTGTTTTTAAGTTTGAATCCTACGTCACAAGTCGTGACTCCGCAGGGGCCAAAACCCTGTCCATTTTGATAACAATACTTAAGTCCGCTTCCACCTTCGGCCTGACATGTTGTCGCGGCCGCAGGCGTACACTTTTGCTGAATACATTGACCATCAACTATGGAAAATCCGGTTTCACAACTGACCAATGAGCATGAACCATAATTCGTGCCATCATTATTACAAATTTTTAGGCCCGTTCCATGATCAAACAAGCAAACGCTCTGTTCATTTGGCGTACACAGGCGAGTCACACAGACACCATCAATAAGATTGTAACCCGATTGACAGCCATTCAGTGCACAAGCACCCCAACCACTGCCTTGACTGTTGCAAGTTTGAAATCCTGCACCGACACCCGCCGTACACGGAGTAATTGCAACAGGGTCACAGATATTAGGAACACAATTATTTGACTGATCTTTATTAAATCCTGGTTTACACGAATTAAAAATACAGGCTTCATAACCTGAACCTTGTTCATTACAAGTTTCACTACCGTATGTTGAATCAGTACTGCAATCCCTATGAGAGCTCGCTGCGCAGGTCGCAATTGGTACAGCAACACAGCCACCCTCTTGCAACTTAAAGCCAGCCTCGCAACTTATGGCAAGACATGCACCGTAAGCAAGTTGATTTGACTGACAAGTGGCTCGACCTTCGCCGTGAAGTACCTGGCAGCTGGCAACTGCTCCGGCCAAACAAGTTACAGGAATACAAGTTTTTTCACTCATCTGAAAACCTGATGCACAGCTTTCATAATCACAGGCGGCATTCGTATCTGCACATTTAAGCCCCGTCCCACTTTCATCATGGCACGTCCGGCATTGCAGCCGCATCATGGCGCTGAATTTTGGATCTGGATCTACAAAATGTGATCTAGCACAGTTCTGAAAAAAAAATAGACATGCAACTGAAATCAAAATAGAAAATGAAATTAAAATTTTTGAGATTTTCATAGATCCCCAATCCTCGATGTTGTTAATTAATAAAATCTTTCTCAGAATGAACTATATATACAAATCATTGTATAATGTTTTTACAAATTAGCCGTAGATCCAGTGTCTCGAGTTGAAACATATGCATTAAATATTAAAGATTCTGAAATTTTATGGCTAGCATCATACAGTTTTTTATATAAACATCCGTTACACTAATTAAAGCTGGAGGATTTATGAAGCCAAGTACAAAATTTTCGAATTCATTTCTATTGTTCGTTTGTTTTACTTTTCTATTTACAGAGTTAAGCTATGCACGTGCAAGCAAAGGTTATAAGCGAGCCAGTACATATATGTCGCACCCAAAGAAAAAATCTTTTGGCCGAAAAACTGCATCTATGCATAAACATTCAATGAGGAATGGGCCTCGGGTTAGGTCTCATAAACGCATTAAAGCTCATGCTGCCAAAGGGGCTCATAGGAGTAAAGCAAGTGTGCAGAACCGAAAAGTTGGCAGAAAAAAGCCAATGCGCCATAGAAGTTAATCCTAACAATGCATAAAAATTATTTAAATACTGGCCTGTTCAACTGTCGATTAAATTCCGATAGAAGACTGTGTTAAATAAAGAAGAAGAACTTGGCTGTTTCGAAATTTTAAAAAATAATTTTCCAAATCTTAATCGGCAAGGTCTGGTCATTGGTTTAGATGAATTCTTATCGCCTAACTTAAATATGCAAAAATTTATATGCAACGACAACCAAACAATCAAAATTGTGGCTGCAAGTTATATTGAGGCACAAAAACCCTATATAATTTTAGACGAATCCGAAGGTTAAACAAAAGCCACAGCCAATAGCTGCAATAATTTAAGATTCTGATTTTTTGTCGCACCCTTCAGATAGTCACTGATCAAACAAATCTGGCCCGCATTGATATTGTTCATAAGTCGAAACAGATCACCCGTTTTTTTGGATTCAATCAAGACGCCGCCGAAGCAAAAATAGATTTTATTTTTTTCAGTCAAACTTTCTTGCCATAAAACTTTAGCCAGTTGACTACGCAGGCGAATCTGTGTTTTAAATTCTAATTTTAAATCAGATTGCGCAATGTTTTTAAAACCTTGCGATGAAATATGCAGCATCCATGATTTTAAAAAAGCATCATGTAACTGCGTCGAACTTAAACTTTGTAAAAGTTTAATCGATTCAATATATGCCTTTGGTAATTGCTTCACCTGACCACTGGGTTCATGCAAATTTTTAAATACTGTAGTTGTTGTATTGCCAATGACGCCCATCTTTTGACCCAGTAGCGCACCCAAAGTATCTGAAAAGGTTTTTTGATGGGGCTGATCGACCCATACACCAAGGCTCCAGGTGACACTAAAGGTACCATCCGATTCCGCAATATGCCATGCTGACGAAGGCCAGTAAGCCAAATCCCCTGGCTGAGCTATTAAGACTTCAGAATTTTTTTTATATTTTTCATAATTAAAAGTACGATCCAGTTTAGGATTTTTCCGAACAAAGTCCGACGTCCATAACCTAAATTTTTTCTGCCCCACCACCGGAAAACTAAATACGCCGCAATGATCGATGTGTACTCCGAACGGAGTTTTTCGGTAATTCCCTAAATACAAACCCATCTCGGAAAACCGGTTTGGAAATCCCACCTGACGATAAAGTTTATTTGTAAAATCAGTTAAAATATTTTGCTGGTCAGCGCTGCTTTTTAACAGCTCATCACAGACCAAACAATAATCAGAAAACATCATGGTCATGCGAGCATGATACCCCAAAAGAGTTTTATCTTTTCGTACTGGCAAAATTTGAAGTATATCCCCATCGCTGGCTTTAAGACCACTGATGTAAAATTTAAAACCCTCAGCATTTTTTAATTTGCGACAACGATCGCTGTAAAGAACTAATAAATTAAAAATCTGTGAATCGTCAATTTCAAGTAACGCTGATTTAACTTTTTTCAGAACCAAAGGTTTTTGTTCCCAATACTTTTTGGCAAAGTTAGACCAAAAATTTTGATCTAATGTGATCGTTTTGACGGGGCTTGAAGGTTTTTTTTTCGCCACTGGGACTCCGACATGTAAGATTGAGCTTTTTCTTCTATTTTTTACCTATGGCCTGTCATTTGCAATTATAAAATTTCTTCGCTCAGTTTGCTGGGTGAATGTCTGTAATTTTAACTGCAAGGGGAAAACATGAGTATAGGTACAATTTTATTAGTCATTCTGATTTTAATGTTAATCGGAGCTTTTCCATCTTGGCCACACAGTAAAGGTTGGGGCTATGGTCCATCTGGCGGCTTAGGCTTGGTCGTGATTATAATTGTAGTGCTTCTGCTGATGGGGCGAATTTAAAGGTCTTCGCAAATCAGTTGATTTACAGTGATTCTGCGATGGCCAGATTATGTTGAACAGCTTCAGATTCGGGGTGTGCGATTGCCGCGCGCCGAAGCAATTTGACAGCTTCATTTTTTTGACCATTTTTATAAACTAAATTTGCCAAACCCACCAGCGCGACAAGACTGGTGGGCCATTTCTCTAAAATTTTTCGATAACTTTTTTCTGCTTCGATACTTTTATTTGCCTTTTCAATACCTACAGCCGATGTCACATGCGCCAGTTCATCTGCGGTGACCGACAACTGCCCCGCTGGTAAAACGACAAGCCCCCAATAATCCCCAAGCATCCATGAACGTTCAAATTTTCTGAGGTCCCAATGATAAAAAGCATCATGACCAGAATGCATAATAATTTCTTGCTTTTTCAGATCATAACCTAAAACCAAAGCATAATGCCATTGCACGGCCCAGCTTAAGCCCAAATTTTCAAAAATAATGACGGGATGACCGGCCTGAATTTCAAATAATAAATCTGATAGATTATGAATGGGAATTGCCATCAGGCCTTGGCGGCGACTGGCGCTGATCAAATCTGTCTGAAGGCTGCCTTGCAGTCCTGGGGTATAAACTTGCGTTGCAATCTGCTCAACACTGACATTTTGCCCTGCCCAGCGCATCGCCATTGTTAATGTCGCCGGCCCACAATAATTGGTGGTTTGATTTATAAAATCGACATTTTTTATTTCGTAACGGGGCAAATATCCGCTTGGGGCTAATAATAATGCCTCAACTTGAACAGCTTTTGTCACACAACCAAAAAATAAAAATAGAATCCCGGACAAAACGGCCAGCTTAAGAATTCTTTGAATCGTAATCATTGAATTAAATTCGTTTAATCAAATAAATAATCAGAACGACTAATAAAATTGCGACCAATATGTCGCCACCTGCTTGTGCCTGTTTCACTTGGCCTGATAACTGACGAAGCTCTTGTTCTGATAAATTGGCTAACCGAGCCGAAACCTCATCAACTGAAATACCCTGCTTTAATAATTCTGACTGAACGACAGTCTTTTGCAGATAATCACGAACTTCTTTTTCAGCCTCGACGCGCGTGATCTGCGCAAGAACATCACTTGATGAAATCATTTCCTTCTGTGACTTTAAGGTTATTAAACGTTCTGCCAAAACTACGTTTGGAATATTTGACATCAAAACAACCAAGCCCATCAGAGTTGCATTTTTTGTTATCTTAGAAATTTTCATATTTTTAGCCTTTACTTCAGTTTTTGTTCTATTTTACTGTCCGATGGATTTCATCATCGCATTAAGTTTACAACAGTGCAAGTTCGGTGCCTTGTACTTTCGTTGGACTTATAACTTCTGAATGTCTAAAATAGAATTTTACATCTTATTTTTTAATTTATTATTTTAAAAAATAAATTTTCTTCGTGAAAAGCCATAAATTGCATCTCACGAAGTTATGATTGCTCGCGCGGTGCGCAATTGTTAATTTAATTCTATGGAAAAAATAGAAAAAAATACATCAACACGAAATTTCGAGAGCAAATTTTTATTGGTTCTTTTTGCATTTTTTGTGGGTCTAATGATATGTGCTTGGGTGTTCTCAAATAATTTACGAAATAGAATTGTTGCTAGAAATTCTGTCGCGAATGTACAGGTGCAGGCCATTGTTGAAATTGAACGACTTCGTAATCTTGCTGAATCACAAATTTCAAACAGCCTTTCCTTTTTTTTAATGGGATCAACAAACCTTTTTGATGAATACAAAAAAAACGACCTGATTTTAACCGAATCCTTAGTGGCTTTTGAAAAGCAATATAGCCTGCCACAAGTTTCAGAAATTATAAAACGCATTGAAACATTTAGGCAACAGCAAAAAGAATTTTTTGATCAAGCTATGGCTTTTCGTGCAAAGCAAACTGAATCAAAAATTGTTGGCCAGTTTTATCG
>JAYVKY010000345.1:0-9840 GCA_043767965.1 Pseudobdellovibrionaceae bacterium | reverse complement strand
GCATAGGTTCCACCGACTGAACCAATGTTTGTAATCGTTATACAAGCACCTTTCATTTCATCTGGTTTTAATTTTCCATCGCGGGCGCGTTTTGAAAGATCAATAATTTCTTTTGAAAGTTCTAAAATTGATTTTTGATCTGCATTTTTTATCACAGGAACAACGAGGCCGTTCGGGGTATCAGCAGCAAAACCAATATTAAAATATTTTTTATAAACAATTTGCGAAGCTGCATCGTCAATCGATGCGCTGAACATCGGGTATTCTTTGATTGTGGCAATCAGGGCTTTGATCACAAATGGCAGATACGTAATTTTTGTTCCATTTTTTTCGGCAAAATCTTTTAATGTTTCACGTAATCCCACAAGCTGTGTGACATCGGCTTCATCCATTAGGGTAAAATGTGGAATAATGGATTTTGACATTTGCAAATTCTGTGCGATTTTTTTTCTGATGCCGATAAGATCAACGCGTTCTTCAAGGTTTGTGTTTGTAGATGTAAATGCAGGCTTTGGAAAATGCATTGAGGCTGTTCCCGCCGAAGTAGCGCCAATACCGTTTGATGAACTGACAACAGCTGATCCGCCTTTTGTTGAAATAACGTCTTCACGAGTGACTCGCCCCGCTAGGCCCGAGCCTGACATTCCGTTAATATCGACACCCATTTCACGCGCCAATCTGCGCGTCGCCGGAGTTGCTAATACTTTTGAATCAGCCACAGGAGGATATATTGCATGAGTAGATGATGATGTTGTCATTGCCATTGCAGCCATAGGTGCAGAAACAGGTTTATGTGTGACTGTGGCCTGAGGAGGAACAGGGGCTAATTGTGTCGTCGCGCCAGAGGCTCCGGATAAAACCAAAATCACATTTTCAACTTTGATGATGTCGCCTTTTTTAAATTTAAATTCTTTAACAACGCCTGCCACCGGTGATGGAACTTCGACAGTGGCTTTGTCAGTCATAATTTCTGCAACAGTTTGATCAGCTTTGACAGTGTCGCCAATATTGACTGTCCATTTAACAAGTTCACCTTCGGTAACGCCTTCGCCTAATTCAGGTAGTTTGACAGGCTGCAGGCCGGATACAGCGTTCGACCCAACGGGTACAGCGTTCGACCCAACGGATACAGCGTTCGACCCAACGGATACAGCGTTCGACGGGGTTGATACAGCAGCCGGTTTGGTTGCTTGAGTGGTTGATCCGGCACCATCAATTTTAATAATTGTATTTTCGACTTTGATAATTTGACCAGGCTTAAATAAAAGCTCAGTCACAACACCTGCATAGGGTGAAGGAACTTCAACAGTGGCCTTGTCAGTCATAATTTCAGCAACAGTTTGATCGGGCTTTACGTTATCGCCGACTTTAACTGTCCATTTAACTAATTCGCCTTCGGTGACGCCTTCGCCTAATTCAGGAAGCTTGATATCGATTGTTGCCATATTAAATTGTCTCCTCAGATTGAGATGTGCTGTTTATTTTTTTATTCTTTTCAATAATTCCGTGCATAAAGAATTCTCCGGCACGATAGCTACTTCTGACAAGTGGCCCTGACGCTACATACAAAAATTCCATACTTTCAGCTAACGTTTGCCAGTCTTGAAATTTTTCAGGTGTCACATATTCGATGACTTTTAAATGTTTTTCTGTGGGCTGCAAATATTGGCCGAATGTGACGACATCGCAACTGACAGCACGCAAATCTTTTAATGTTTGAATAATTTCAGCATCTGTTTCGCCAAGCCCCAGCATGATTGAAGTTTTTGTATACATCGTTGAATGAAATTCTTTAACAGCTTGAAGTAAACGCATCGATTGTTTGTACTTTGCGCGCGGATCACGAACGGACGGAGTTAGTCGCTCGACAGTTTCAATATTGTGCGCGAAGACATCTGGACGTGCGTCAGCTAAATGACGAATTAAATTTTCATCACCACGAAAATCGGGTGTTAAAATTTCAACGATCAAATTGGGATCTAATTTTTTAACAGTTTTCACAGTTCTTGCAAAATGGTCAGAGCCCTGATCCGGCATATCGTCGCGATCAACGGACGTGATCACGACATATTTTAATTTCATTTGCGCAATTGAATAGGCCACTTTTTCAGGTTCTAAAGGGTCAACAGGTGGCAAACCAATTTTTGCATTACCCGTTTTAACATTACAAAATTTGCAACCACGAGTGCAGACCTCACCCATCAGCATAAATGTCGCCGTGCCACCAGACCAACATTCACCCATATTCGGACAACGTGCTTCTTGGCAGACTGTAGCTAATTTAAGTTCACCCAGCATATTTTTAATGCGCGCATAATTTTCGCCTTGTGGGGCGCGAACTTTTAACCAATCAGGTTTGCGAGCAGGCAGAGCTTTTTTAGATTCTTCCATGGTGCCACCTTTGTGAGCAATTCAGAATGATAATTTATATCAGATTGTTGTAGCGCTATGTGGTGTTTGAGGCAAGAAATATCACCTATGGTAAGCATCGACGCATTTTAGAAACTGCTAAAGTGACTTTAGCAGTTATTTTGATGGGCGTGAAAGTGATTAAATGCTGTTTTAACAGCAGATGGCGAATGAGTCCTTTCTTGATTATCAACCTAAATTTTCAGATAGTGTTTGAATGAATTTAATGTTTGAACCACTTCGAAAAATAATTGCAGAGAAGTTACACCATGTATTTTCTTATTACATTAATGATGTTTCACTTGAAGAAATTTATGAACAAATAGTTGAGCCTCCAAATCCCGACCAAGGACATTTGGCAATTGGTCTTTTTTTATTTGCCAGACGATCAGAGTATAAAGCACCAGCTGTATTTGTAACTACGTTAGTAAATTATATTGCCGCAAGTAGATCACTAGATTTAGATGGAATATTTACGATCGAAGCAGCAGGTCCATATTTAAATTTTAAATTTTCTTCAGAATTTTTAGCAGAAAACATTTTAAAACCAATTCTGAACGGAAAAACATTTTCTGAAAAACTGGTTGCTGATGCGCCAAAAACAATGATCGAATATTCACAACCAAATACGCACAAAGAACTGCACGTTGGGCATATGCGAAATTTATGTTTAGGGGATGCGATCGTGCGTCTGCTTCGACGCAGTTATGGTTCAGAGAAAATCATTAGTTCGACATTTCCCGGTGATGTAGGCACTCATGTTGCGAAATGTTTGTGGTATATTAAAAATTATGTCGGATTAGAAGTGCTGGCACAGAAAAGAACTTCCCCCGATCGCGGAGAATGGCTGGGGCAAATGTATTCGGCCGGAAATATTAAACTTGAAGATGAGGCCGTAATCCCTGAAAAATTTGAAAAAAATAAAAAAGAGCTGACAATTATTTTAAAACAACTTGAATCAGCCACTGGTGAATTTTATGATCTCTGGAAAGAGACTCGCGAATGGTCAATTCAATTAATGCAAGCAACATATGCTTGGGCAGATGTACGATTTGATAAGTGGTACTGGGAATCTGATGTTGATTCAGATTCTGTGAAAACAATAAAAAAATACTACGATGAAGGCAAACTTCAAAAATCCGAAGGTGCGATCGGATTGGATTTTGAAACTGAAAAATTGGGTTTTTGCTTGTTATTAAAATCTGATGGCACAGGTCTGTATGCCACTAAAGATGTCGAGCTTGCGCGCCTAAAATTTGAAGATTTTAAAATTGAAAAATCAATTTACGTAGTGGATCAACGACAAGCACTGCATTTTAAACAAGTGTTTCGTGCTTTATTGCATTTAGGTTTTCAACAAGCCAAAGATTGTTTTCATTTGCAGTATAATTTTGTCGAATTGCCAGACGGGGCAATGAGTTCGCGTAAGGGTAATATTATTCCGCTGATGTTATTGGTTGAAAAAATGCAGAATCATGTCAGAACTGAATATTTATTGCGATATGAGAACGAATGGAACACCTCTGAAATTCAGTCGGTGGCAGAATGTGTGGCCAAGGGCGCCATTAAATATGGCATGCTTAGACAAGACACTAATAAAAAAATTGTTTTTGATATGAACGAATGGCTCAGGCTTGATGGTGAATCAGGCCCGTTTATTCAGTATTCATATGCACGCATTAATTCACTGATTAAAAAAATTAATCTTGAATTAAATCACAGCTGGGACGGATCATTGTTGATTCATCCAGCTGAAATCAAATTAATGCAGCATTTGATGAATTTTAATATTCAAATATTGTTATCTGCCGAAAATTACAAGCCAGCTTCATTATGTACTTACCTGTATGAAACAGCAAAAAAGTTTAATGTTTTTTACCATGAATGCTCAATCAGTCAGGCTGAAACTGTGGATCTTAAAAAATCCAGATTGGCTTTAGCCACAGCCACAGGGCTTATTTTAAAACAAGGATTAGCGTTGCTGGGGATTCCGGTTCCAGAAAGAATGTAGTGATCAACTATGAAATTTGCAAAAAAATTACTTGAAGGCGTTTTGCTTGATCGTTATAAACGATTTTTCGCAGACGTTGAGTTGAATGGTGAAAAGATCACTATTCACGTGCCAAATACTGGTAGCCTAAAGTCAGTCATCGAAAAAAAACCAATCAAACCACAAAAGTGTTGGTTCAGTTTACATGGGGATGAAACAAAAAAATTAAAAGGAACTCTTGAGGCAGTGCAAACGGTTGAGGGCACATGGGTTGGGGTAAACACATCAAATCCTAATAGAATTGTCACTGAGGCCGCTCTGAATTCTATTGAATCTGGAGAACCATTTCTGCCACACTGGCGGGGTTTTAAGTATTATAAACCCGAATTCAAAATTAATGATAAATCAAGACTTGATGGTGCCTTTCTGAAGTCTGAAAACGATCTTGATGATCCGAAATCAAAAAAACATTTTATAGAAATAAAAAATACGACATATAAAACAGTTATTGACGGAAAGTCCTATGCACAATTTCCGGATGCCGTTACCGAGCGGGGACAAAAGCACATCACCGAGATGATGTCTTTACTAGAGCAAGGGCACACGTGTGAATTAATTTTTGCAGTTCAAAGAATTGACGTCAAATATTTTTCTGCCGCCGAACAATTTGATCCTATGTATGCAGACTTATTAAAAAAGGCGCAAAAAAAGGGGCTGATCGTGTCGCCCCTGATTTGTGAATTATCACAGTTTGAAATTTTATTAACGGATCAATTACTTCAAAGTCGTTAAGTGCTGATCAATAATTTTTTTGAAGGCATCAATCGGGTAAGCGCCACGTAGCGAAATACCATTGATAATAAAGCCTGGTGTGCCACTCATGTTGAAGCTTTTCGCTTCAGCCATATCATCGGCGATACGTTTAGAAATCTTTTCATCTTTCATCGCCGCATCAATTTTCTTCTGATCAGCGCCAATTTTTTTAGCTACTTCTTTAAAGTAAGCTTCGCCTTTTTCTTTCAGCATGCCTTGGTTTTCAAAAACCATGTCGTGAAATTTCTCAGCTTTGGTGTGGTCTTGCTGTGCGATGGCCTCGAAATATTTTGCCGCAGGCATAGCAAGTGGGTGAAAATCAAGTGGTAAATGTTTGAAGACTACGCGAACTTTTTCGCCGTAAGCTTTCTTAACTTCTTGAATTGTTTGATAGCCGCGAGAGCAATACGGACATTGAAAATCAGAAAATTCAACAATAGTAATCGGTGCAGATTTATTTCCGAAGATTACGCGGGATTCATCAATGACTGGTTTTAGTGGATTTTTAAATTCTTCATCACGTTGTTTTTTTTCTTCATCTTGAGCTTTTTCAGCAGAAACCTTTTGAGCATCCTGTTGAGCTTTCATGACAACTTCAATAAACTTGTCTGGTGCTTTTTCGATTGCAGCAAAGACGATAGAGGGATCTTTTTCGATCGCTTCTTTAAGTTGTTTTGCCGATGGTGCGCATGCTGAAAATGCAAATGCGATTGTAACGACTGTCGCTAACATTGAATATTTGTTCACTGAATCCTCCGTTTGATTCTGTTTGGTTTGTTATTAAATAATAAGCTTGGATAGTGTGACATGATTGAAAGTAAAACGTAAACATTTTTTTAGACTCGGCCCACCACGACAGAAGTCTAGTTTAAAAAGGTGATGGACTGCATGAGTTCAAAAAAAAGGTTAGTCTATGATTATGAAAAAAATAATTATATCCATTGCCAGTATTCTCGTATTAACAGCTTGCGAAACGTCGACGTCTAAATCCATAGCGCATCAAGAATCGGGTCGAGCAGATAAAATTTTTGAAAATATTGAAATGAAGTATACGTATAAAAATTTAAAGCTGAATGATCTTGATCAAATGATGGATTTGATGTTTGAAAAAACCAATCAATATAAAAAAACGGGTCAAATTCAAAAGTTAAAAGAGGGCGCTTTGATTGCTTATTCTAGGCCCGACGAGGATCGAACCGTGGACAAAGTTATTTCATTGGTCAAAAATCCACTTGAGGATAATGAAGAGTGGGAAAATACAGTTGAAGCCATTGTTACGCAGTCTATCTCAAAATTAAATGACGAAAAAACAGATGCCGTAACGCAAACAACTGCAGGTGTCGTTTTAGAAAATATTATTGCTGATCTTCGTCCTTTGTTTTTGAAGCAATATAAATCAGGCGGCTTCGAGACGGATATGATTGAAAAAATTGCTGATAGCAAGATCGAGTATTCAAAAGCAACAAAAGCAGAGCGAAAACTTAATTTAATGCGAACAAATAGCTCGCCAAGTGAAATTGCGCTTCGATTAATGGATATAAAAAATGAAACACTCAAGCAAGAAAAAAAATAGTTAAGTAGCCCCTGTGATTTCACAAAACCTATAGAGCTGAATCAAGCAGTCTATTCCTAAGTCTAGTTTTTAAATAATTGTCTCAGTCTGACTCAAGTTGTTATTCATACCTGCCGATAGAGAACATGAAGCAAAGGATTGTTTCAAGAATGTTCATCACGGAGGTTTCATCATGTTTATTCAAGGCGATTTGCAAGCGGTGTTTGATGCCCTATATTCAATTGGCGCGATTGATCCAGTATTGTCCGCTGATTGGTCTAAAATCAATCAAGCGATGGCGACGAAGCCACAATTAGTGAATCATGTTTGTGATTCTGTGAATGCATGCAGCGGGAACAGGAATATGTTAATTAAAACTTTACTTGATATGGACAAAATGTCTTTGGAATTTGTTGCGGTGGAGGTGGCTCGTGAATTCAGTGAATTTCAAGATCGAAAAGAACTACATTAGTTTGTTCTTTAAAACCTTTTTATTTACGATCAGCTTTTTGATGCATGTGAAAGTTCGTGCTGATAATTGGAAAATCGATTTGTCGCGCCGACAAACCGATTTTAGTCGAATTCAAAATACACGCATGCCAGCCAGTAATGTGGAACCGTTTGCTGATGCAGCTTCGATAGCAAAAAACGATTCTGAAATTTTACAAGCCATAAAATCTGCAATTAATCCTGTGACACCGTCACAAGATATCGTCATTATTCAAAATGAAAATGGTTTTGTGCCCAATCAATTAAATCTTAAAAAAGGTGAAGTATACCAAATTCATGTTGTGAATTTGAATTCGAAAGAAAAAAACGTCAGTTTTTTAATGGATTCTTTTTCGCAAAGTCATAATACTGTTTTTGGTGTTGAAAAAACTTTTAAAATTCAACCACAAGTTGAAGGTGTTTTTTCATATCAAAGTCCTGAAACTGGTATCTGTGGCAAAGTTGTTGTTGTACCGGACTTGATACGAAAACCGGCCAGTAAAGAATAGAGAAATATGTCATCGGAAAACAGCAATTTCAAAGAGGTTATCGCAAGGGCTTTAGGCCCTGTGCAAGAATTTTTGAATGATCCCAATGTTTCCGAAGTTCTCATTAATGGTCACGATCAAATTTTTGTCGAGCGTCGTGGTAAGCTTGAATTAACCACGGCAAAATTTCCAGATGAAGATAATCTTCAAGCAGCTATCAATACCATCGCGCAATCTGTCGGGCGAAGAATTAATAAAGACGAACCCAGACTTGATGCCAGGTTGCCTATTATCGAAGGTTCGCCAGCCAGTGGTTCGCGGATCGCGGCCGTATTACCACCGATTTCACGTCAAGGCACAGTCATCAGTATTCGTAAATTTACAGCCAGTAAAATTTCTCCAGCAGACTATATTAAATTCGGAACAATTACACCGGATGCGTGGATGTTTATGGATCTGTGTATGTTCTTAGGGAAAAATATTATCGTCAGTGGTGGCACAGGTTCTGGTAAAACAACTTTGTTGAGTCTTATGTGTTCACGCATTCCCAAGGGACAGCGTGTTTTAATTATTGAAGATTCTTCTGAATTACAAGTTGATTATGAACACGTCGTTCGTTTTGAAACTCGGCAAGCCGATCAAATGGGTAAAGGCGAGGTCACAATTAAAGACTTATTAAAAAGTGCACTCAGGCTAAGGCCAGATCGCATCATCGTTGGCGAAGTCAGATCCAGCGAAGCTTTGGATTTAATTAATGCAATGAACACCGGCCACAAAGGCAGTATGGGCACAGTGCATGCGAATACTCCAGAAGATGCAATCATCAGGCTTGAAGCTTTGGCCGCAGGTGGGGATGCGAAAATCTCTGAAAAAGCATTAACTTCACAAGTGGCATCGGCCATTGAAATCATCGTACAGATTTCGCGATACAGTGATGGTTCGCGAAAAATTGGCGCCATTTCTGAAGTGCGCGGTATCGATGAAAAAGGTAAATATATTGTGGTACCCATTTTTGAAATCAAAGCTTTAACCCGAAAACCCGATGGCAGTTTGCAAGGCGCAATTGAGCCCACGGGGAATGTGCCGTCATTTTACCAAGAGATCATCGATAACAAAATTAATTTTCCCTTAACGAAATTTCAAAAGCCGTTGAAAGCGGCGGGGTAAATAAGTTCCAAGTTAGAATCAATACTTCAAAATAATAGTGCCGACCGCAATATCGCAATCCATGATGTCTTTCCCTCCGTTTCATACAGGCCAAACTACCAGTCACTTTAGTCCATGGTCTGCTTGTACATGTGGGGAACCTGAAAGAGTTTTAAACCGTTACAATGTTTTAAATTTTGACCAAATAACGATAATAAGAATAATAATCCTTAAAACAATTATAGTAATCGTTAAAACCTGTCGAATAGATACATAGTGTGATGTATTCGTTCCGGATTTCGTGCTTCCTCGGAGGCGAAATTCATCTTTAGCGAGTATTGCGACCAGCATTATTCGCTAAAGCTTTTTTCGTGCCATGTATTTAAATGATTTAGACTTGGTTTTGGTGTTCGTTCAATCGTAAAATGCCGAAATATTGAATCATAGTGATGAACTTGTTCGGATTCGCTGATCCCCTAAACCAACTCCGCTTCTTCACAAAATTTTTCAAACGGTAAAATTTTAAAATCCGGTGCAATGATTCTGGTTTTATCACCCATATGCACTTGGTACCACATTGCTATTTGTAATTTTGAACGCAGTTTTAAAACTGATTCTGAAACATCTGTGTCGTTCAATTTACATTCGACAGCAAAAATTATTTTTTTATCTTTAATCACGACAAAATCACACTCGCGACCTGTTTCATCACGAATATATCTAAGCTCTGTTTTATGCCCAAAAGCATCTTGCCAGTAATGACATAATTTTAATAAATGACTGGCAACTAAATTTTCAAATCGTGCCGATTCGTCTTCGACTTGTGACCAGTCCCATAAATAGAGTTTCGGAGTTTTTTTAAGGGCTTTTATTTTCGGTGACCACAGCGGCTGAATCAAATAACAAAAATAAATTGAATCCAAAATTTGGACCCAACGTTTGATTGTTTTATC
>JAYVKY010000344.1:0-3985 GCA_043767965.1 Pseudobdellovibrionaceae bacterium | reverse complement strand
GACAAATATACATTTGTCTGTGTTTTTATCGTGTTAATAGAAAAATAAATTCTTAAAAAAATACTAATTTTTATGTGTTGTATACTTTTCTGTTATTGCCCAGTAGGGCCAGTCGTTTCAGCAGGCGCGGAAGCCTTAAATAGATGATTTAACTCTTGTAACCAAGTCGGCACACCATAAACAGCGGGGCATGCAACTTCGGTCTCGCCGTTCATGCAAGTTGCAACAGTAGCAGCTGTATGGGATGCGGGACGTATTTTATATGAGACTTTTTCACACGTTGATCCGCTATCGCCTCGGCCACAAACTTCAATAGTTGCAAGTTGACCTGATGTTGTATCTATTGTTGAACCACCACCTGCACCATTAACTCCGGCATTAGAAAAAATTGTAAAAAATAAAATTGTAGTAAATTGAATTATAAAAGTCTTCATAGATCGTCCTCGGATTTTTCTATAGTATCTGTGATTGTAAAGCTAAAAAATTTATTTTTTCCTAAATTGGACGGGTCATTTATAAGGGCTGTTTTTTGTTTATGAGCTTCAACATCAATATAAAGCAATTGTTGGTATGCCGTATTACTGAGGCCTTCTGCCATGAAAGTAATATAATTATACCCGTTTTCATATGAATTTTTTGGTTTTGCATAGGTATTAACGAATTGTTTACCAAGAGTAACCAAAGACTCTGTTGATAAGTTAGCTTGATTATCCCCTAGGATATATTCATTTTCACCGACATGTCTTAGGACTTGATCGTTACACATTTGCTCGATCAGCTCTAGTCCATAATCGCCAAAGCGTATATGTATGTCTTTAGATTTAACTTTGCTGATTGAACATAATACATAGATTTCAGCAAATATAGGGTTCTGTGAAATTTTTAAATCAACACTAAGTATATAGTGTTTTGATTTCTGTAAAGTGGCAGGTGTATTTGTAACTAAAAATTTTTTAATAACTTCCGGGCATTGATCTAAAACAGCGATGTCATCATTTAAATTCAGTAGATACCTATAGACTTTAAATACGGTCATATAATTGGGTTTGTTTTCAGAACGACTTAGGCGTAGTAAAGTTTTTTGATGAATTCCGGTCTTATCAGCGATATGGCGAATCTTTTTTTTGCTATCCTTAGATTGAACTAAAGCTGCATTAATATCTGCGGCAAGCTGTTCTAAAACAGCAGACTTTGTGACTTTCGAAGTTAATTGTTCAGGAATTAAAATCATATCTACTAAGAACTAGCAAAAAAGAATCCTGTCTAAATATCTTATATTTGATTTGAGAGATCTAAATTGGTTAAATGTTTTACAATGAGACATTGTTCGTCAGCCCCAAAAGAGGCTTAACCATTTCTAAAGCTGTACAACGACAAGGAAATGCATCGCGCGTGCAAATGTAGTTCACGTCAATCCAGTAATCAGGATGTTCAGCAATTGTTTCAAAATTTAATTTTTCTAGATATTTAAAGGATGAATTATTTGGGGATTCTTTCCAGCAATGGGTAACTATACCACGTGCACCTAACTTTTTAAAAATTTTAATCGACTGTTCGGACATTTTGGGACCAAAACCAAACCCTTGTGCCGTGGGTGATATAAATAAACTTTGAAAATATGCAGCTTCTTCAATTTTGAAAGGCCAAAGTTCTGGTCGTAATTTTGAACCTTTGCCGTGGGCCCAGTTTGAAGGAGGGTAAGCCAAGCGTAAACCTAAAATGTCATGTTGATCATTAACTAGAACAAACGAAGTTATTTCGCCAGTAGCAGTTACTGATTTTTTTTGATTTTCAGTCATCTCAGAATTTGTATAATAATTTTTTCCAATGTTCAGGTCAGTGAATTGAATCACTTTAGAAATCATATCTTTGGTGAAGGGAAGTATTTTCATTAAAAATAGCCTATCAAACTTTAAAAAAATGATCTAAGGAAAAATTAATTGATTCAAAGCTATACGTTATATTTAAAAATTCAAATTGAAGTTGTCTGGCATGTAAAAACATTCTTTGAACACCATAGCGCATAGATATCTTTTCATTATATGTGGGGTCGTTATATCGTTTGTCGCCAACAACAGGATGCTTTGCTAGTGCTGCATGTTTTCTGATTTGATGTTGTCGTCCGGTTCTGATAATAGCATCAACTTCAGTTAAAAAATCATTTTTACGAATGACTTTGATTTCTGTGACACAAGGTATTCGATTCTTAGAAAGACCTTCTGGATTTTTGCGGCCTTCAGCCTGATCAGAAAGAGGTTTGTTCCATACAATGGTTTCATTTTTCAACGGGCCGCGAAGTAAAGCACGATATGTTTTTGTCCCCAAAGATAAAGCATGATTTAAGGGATCGTGGTATTCAGGTTTTTGCGCGATCACCATCAGGCCGCTCGTTTCAAGATCGAGTCGATTTACAAAGTGGTCTGGTTTTTTAAGTAATTTAAGATATTCTAAGACGCTCGGCGAGGCGTTATGTACGGAAAGCCCTGCTGGCTTATCAATCACATAAAAAAAATTGTTTTCAGATAAAATTTGAATCATAATTAGTATCAAGAGGTTAACATGACTGATGAGAAAACTGCAAACGAAGAAATGACAAAGACAACTGAGGTTTTAGTTGAAAAAGTTAAAATAGATTTTCCGTACAGCGAAATCATTCGTGAACGAGTACCCAAAGTTTTTGAAGTGGTTGAAAATGTTGCGACACTTTGGAAAAATGATGAAAAGTTCGAGAACTTAGGCCTTTCAAATCCCTTAGCTGAAATTGCAGCAACAAAGACTTTAGAAAAAGCTAAGCAAGTCGAAAAAAAATTGGAGGAAAAAGGTATTTTTGCAATTGCTAAAATGGGTTCAGAACTGGCAAAAGCAAAATTAAATCAATTTCTTAAAAAATCATGAATCGAGAACAAAGAATATTAAAATTATTTCAAAAATTAAATCCAATTTATGTTGATTTGAGAAATGACAGTCAAAAACATGCCGGACATAGTGAACACCTCGGTTCGGCAGGCTTTACTGGCGAGACACATTATAAACTAGAGATTGTGTCAGATATTTTTTTAGGTCTAACACGAATAGATCGTCAAAGGAAAATAAACGACTTGCTGTGGGATGAGTTTCAATCGGGACTGCATGCTTTTGAGATGAAGATTTATACCTTGGAAGAGTACAAAAAAATTCAGGACTAAGTTCTAGAATTGATTTAATTTATCTTTAATATTTTCAATAATACTTTTCACTTTTTCAAGTTGAAGCTCTTCAGGGGTCTTTTGTTGATCAACAGAATCAAAATCATTCCATTCCGATAAGGCGCAATGCAAATCAGTCTGTATGGATTGCCATTTCAAATTTTTAAGATTTGGGACATCTGTTTTTTTTTGTATTTTGCTGCCAGAATCAAAGTTGCTCATTCTATACAAATGATGCTATAGATATTTATATAAATTTCAAAGGAAAAATCATGTCACAAGAAATTATTTATACAATGAAGGGCGTATCAAAAGTTTATCCGCCCAACCGGTTTGTTTTAAAAAACATTTATTTGTCGTATTTTTACGGGGCAAAAATTGGAGTATTAGGATTGAATGGATCAGGGAAATCAACGTTGCTAAAAATTATGGCTGGTGTAGATACGGAATTTTTAGGTGAAGCATTCCCAGCAAAAAAAATGAAAGTGGGCTATTTAGAACAAGAGCCCAAATTAGACGAAACACTTTCTGTGCGTGATAATATTTTTTCACAAATGGGTGATTTGCCACAACTAATGAAAGATTATAACGCAATTAATGATAAATTTTCAGATCCAGATCTTGACCCAGATGAAATGAACAAGATGATTGAGAAACAGGGCGCTCTTCAAGAAAAAATTGAGGCTTTGGGCGGTTGGGAAGTGGATCAAAAAATTGAAATGGTCATTGATGCATTAAGGTGTCCGGATGCCGATCAACCTGTTGCTCATTTATCAGGTGGTGAAAAACGTCGTGTGGCT
>JAYVKY010000343.1:0-6950 GCA_043767965.1 Pseudobdellovibrionaceae bacterium | reverse complement strand
GCGGAGGCTCCCGCAGCACCGGTGCCGGTTGTTGAAAAAGCGGCCGTCACGCATTCCCGCAAAAAAGAAGTTTCAATCGGTGACAGCGGTATTTCAAGCTCAGCGAATATTGCAATGCCGAGACGTAATATTATTGGACGCATGGATTTAAGCCGCGTACAGGCCCCTCCAGGGTCACAACAAGGTGGATATAATCAGAATCGCCCTATGAGCGGTCCGCGCGCACCTGGTGGTGGTTTTCAGGGTCAGCGTCCTGCGGGACCTACTGGTTTCGGAGCTCAGCGCCCAGGCGGTGCTGTAACAAGTGGTCGCAATATCAGACCCGGTTTTGTTGCGGCGGCGGTGATTCCAGAGCCCGGTCACATAGATTATACAAATGATTCAAAACGTGACTTTGATAAAAAAGCAAAAAAGAATTTATCCAGCGCAACAGGCGGATTGTCAGCTAAAGAAAAAGAACAGGCTGAGCTTTTAACAAGTTTTAATGCTGTTGAATTTCGTAAGCGCGAAATGGTTTTCCAACCGAAGAAAAAGCAAATTATTTTAAATCGTAATTCGCAAAAAACTCAACTAACGACACCGAAAGCTTCAAAGCGCGTTCTTAAAGTGAATGGCAAAATGAAGTTGGGTGATGTTGCCAACGAGATGGGCCTTAAAGCGGCGCAATTGATTAAAGCATTAATGAAAAACGGGGTCATGGCGAGCATGTCCACGGATCTTGATTTTGACACAATCGCTTTAACACTTCCGGAATTTGGCTGGGAAGCGCAAAATGTTTTCAAAACTGCTGATGAGCGAGCGATTGAAACGGCTTTCGGAAACTTAGAGGCCGAACAAATTATTCGTCCACCAGTAATTACTGTAATGGGTCACGTCGACCACGGGAAAACTTCGCTGTTGGATTGCATTCGTAATGCGAATGTGGCCTCAGGTGAAGCCGGTGGAATCACGCAACACATTGGCGCATACTCTGTAACAACAGAGGACGGCAGTCTTTTAACATTCTTAGATACTCCGGGGCATGAGGCCTTTACGGCAATGCGAGCTCGTGGCGCGAACGCCACAGATATTGCTGTCATAGTTGTGGCCGCTGATGATGGTATGATGCCGCAAACTGCCGAGGCGATTAACCACGCAAAAGCCGCAGGCGTTCCAATGATTATTGCTGTTAATAAAATGGATAAGCCCGGTGCGAATCCAGATCGAATCAAGCAACAGCTGACAGAATTTGAAATCGTCCCTGAAGAATGGGGTGGTACAACAATTTTCTGCGAAGTGTCGGCACTGAAAAAAACAGGCATAAAAGAATTATTAGAAAATATTAAATTACTTTCTGAAGTCGCCGAACTTAAAGCAAATCCAGAAAGATCAGGTACAGGTCTTGTCATCGAGGCTAAACTTGAAAAAGGCAAAGGCCCAGTGGCGACGATTTTAGTTAAAGATGGCCACGTTAAGGTGGGGCAATATATTGTCGCTGGATTATTGAAGGGCCGCGTAAAATCTTTAGTCAATGACAAAGGTGAACGTATCGAACGAGTGACTCCAGGTTTACCAGCCGAGGTTTTAGGTCTTGAAGGCGTACCAAGTGCTGGCAATCGTTTTGATATAGTTGTTGACGAGAAAACAGCCGAAGAAGTTGTTCGAATCCGAAAAACTGCGGCGATGGCTTCGCAGGGTGATCAAAAGAAAGTAACTTTAGAAGAGCTTTTTGCAAAAGTGACCCAAGGTGATGTGAAAGATTTTAATATCGTTTTAAAATCAGATGTTCATGGTTCACTCGAGGCCATCACAGGAATGATTTCAAAATTAACTTCAAAAGAAGTTAAAAATAAAATTATTCATTCAGCTGTTGGCGGAATTACAGAAAATGACGTGATGTTGGCGCATACAGCAAAAGGTATTGTGATCGGTTTTAACGTTAAACCTGATAGCAATGCAGCCGCAAAGGCAAAGCAAATGGGTGTTGATGTCAGATGTTATACAATTGTTTATGAAATGGTCGACGAGATTAAAAAAGCAATGCAAGGCATGCTGACACCACATCTGGTTGAAAAAGCGATGGGTTCTGCAGAAGTGCGCAACACATTCAGCGTACCTAAGATTGGTTTAATTGCCGGTTGTTTTGTAACGATGGGTAAAATTCAAAGATCACATATGTTGCGTTTAGTTCGTGGTGGCAAAATTATTCACGAAGGCAAAGTATCTTCATTGAAGCGATTTAAAGACGACGTCAAAGATGTTGTTGAGGGCTTTGAATGTGGTATCGGCATCGAAGATTTCACCGACATTAAAAATGGTGATATCATCGAATCATTTATCAAAGAAGAAGTCGCCAGAGAGCTTACGCCATTATAATGAAGAAAGATCAGGCCAAAAAAAACATGAACGAGGACGGCCGCAGGGTCGCCCGTGTTGAAAAAGAAGTTCAGGGCGTAATTTCAACCTTCATTATTCAAAAATTACAGCCAGAGCTTCCGGGTATGATTACGATTAATCGTGTTCAAATCCCACCGGATTTGCGTCAGGCACGCGTTTATATCAGTCTACTGAATTTAAATTTAGACCAAAAAGTAAACCTTGATGATCTGGATTTATCGCTTGAAATTTTGCAAGCCTGGGCGCCAGAAATGCAACAAGCGATTAATCAAAAAATTCAGATGAAGTATTTGCCGAAATTATCTTTTTTTGCCGATGAATCGACCGAGAAAATTTTAAAAATCGAAAATTTATTGTCGACGTTAGTGCCTGCTGAGCAAAAAATAACTGACGATGACCTCTAAGAAATATCACGGTCTGTTGTTACTGGATAAGCCGCAAGGTTTAACCAGTCACGACGTTGTTGCCCAAATACGAAAAATTTTCTGGACGAAAGAAGTTGGTCATTCCGGTACGCTGGACCCCATGGCCACGGGCTTGATGGTCTTATTGCTTGGCGAGGCCACAAAGCTCAGCAATTACATCACTGATGGCGACAAAGCGTATCAGGTGTCAGTCCGTATGGGGATTGAAACTGACACGCTGGATACCACAGGTACTGTATTGCTGGAAAAACCAGTTTTAAAATCAGTTCAAGAAATTCAAAATGCAGCGGTCAGTTTAACGGGCGAATTTTTATTAGATATACCTATGTATTCGGCCAAAAAAATTGATGGTAAAAAAATGTACGAATATGCCCGCGAAGGCGTTGCCATTGAAATCCCGCAAAAAAAAATGTCATTCTGGGATGTGCAATCTTTAAATCAGGATTTGCAATTTTCTATTCAGTGTTCAAAAGGTAGCTTTATCAGATCATGGGTGAAACTTTTGGGTGAAAAATGCGATACAGTGGCCACCATGAGCGGTCTTCGAAGAACCAGGTCACACTTATTTAAAATTGAAAATGCTGTGACATTTGAAACCTTAAAAAATAATTTAGATAACCTTGATCAGTTTCTGGTTTCAATGTCAGACGCGCTTCCGGAAGTCAAAAAAATCAAAGTCAAAGGTCAAGACGAAACACTTTTAAAAAACGGTCAAATCAGCCATGATTTGCGTTCGCAATTAATTATTAAATTTAATCCAGATATAGACGAGCTAATCCAGATTTGCCCATCGAGCGGGGTGGGGATTTTGGCTTTGATCGGCCTTGAGCCAGAAAAGGGTTTCAAGATTAAGCGGATATTTAATTTGTAGGGTAAAAAATCCGCTGAAGTAAATTATTTTAGTTCTTCTATTTTTTTAAGTTCTTCTATTTCTCGTTGAAAATTGTATTTTATGAATCCCGTAATCTTTGTGAAATCAACCAGATCCAATAATCCTGTTAATTTTGTTGAAGTTACAGGTAATATTTGATTTTCTAAGCCCAAATTTTTCAGAAGATCAATTGTATTGGCAACGGAAATCAATTTCATTTTTTCGATTCCATTTTGAATTTCTTTTTCGCTGGATAGAGCAATTGTATCCGGCAGCAATTTTTTAGAGAATATTTTTTTTAATAAATCTAAATTTGCATCATAAGGATCTGTGAATTTATATTCTTTTGTGATACCAAGAATACTGCCTTGGACAGCGTTTTTGTGAATTACTGATTCATAAGCCTGCATGTACCGGCCAAAAAGTTGGTCAATTTTTCCGATTGAGAAAAAAATAGATATTTTATGTTCAACTGGTTTATATTCTTTTGTTGTCGGATCTTTTTCGTACATAGTTTTTATGATGGGAAAAGTTTTAAGGATGTTCGTTAAATATGTTGAATCTGATTTTTTTGCTTCTTCAAGCATTTTATTTTTAATTTGTTCAAACTGTGATTGATTAATTATATTTTGATATACTGATGGCTCTAGCTTTTCAAAAAAATTAAGAGTTTGTTTTTCATACATTTTGCCATCAGCTTTGTTTTGTATACCGAGCAATTGTTCAATCATTTCTGAAAAGCCACCGATTTCAATAGCATCTTTTTTTATAATATCATTGATCGTAGAATCTGTTTTTGTTAAATCAGAGCCTTTCAGTGAGGGAAGCAGAGAGTCGATAACCGTTTGTACATTATAAAATGAAGTTGAGGGCTCTTTATAAATTAAGTTTTCCAATGAATCAGATACAGAAATTGAGTTAAAGTTGATCAAGCTTAATGTTGTTTCAAATTTCTGAGCTGCTGAATAGTTTGAGTTGCCGCTTTTGATCGAATTGATGGTGTTCATGAACTGCAAGGTTACCTTGCGTTCTTCGCTGGCTAAAATAGTGTTTAAATTTCCTAAGATAATATTTTTATATTTATCAAAACGATCACAACCATAAATATTTTTATTATTTGTGTTTGCCAACATAATATGTTCGTCTGAACAATATTTGTATTTATCGATGGATATTTCAGTGTTTAAGTAACCCCATTCAATAGCGGCTTTATCATAGGGTAAAACATGATCTAAAATATAGGCCCCATTCATAGCAGTATCTATACCGCCTGTGTAATCCATCACGGTCGTCGAGGTCGGTATCGACTTTTCATCGTTCAGGTAATTTTTTGTATAATTTTTGAAATCAGAATCAGGAATGGCTGTTGTGGCGGATCCCGAAAAATTATGACGTAGTCCTAAAGCGTGACCCAGTTCATGCGCTAATACAATTCGGATGGTATCAGTTGTAACTTTTTCGACCATTTCTGGTTTCGTCAGATTTAAAATTTCGATATCGAATATTTTCGATTGATCTATTTGGCAAGCGGATACTGGTGTAGATTTCTGATCATTGTTTGAATTCAAAATAACTTCAAAGTCTTCTTTGGTACTTTTATACCAAGACGAGGTCATAAAAACTTGGCCACGAAAAATTTCACCAGTCACGGGATCAGCTTGAAATCCAGCTCTTGCAAAACCGGCGCTGTCCCATGGAATCCAAAATACATGGATAGTGCGATCAATTTGTCTGTCATTTGAAGCGAAGGGTTCGCCGATTGTTAAAATTTCTTGTCCGATGACTCTGTTCCAATATAAAACACCTTCTTCGATGGATTTATATGCGGCAATTGGTGTGTCTTTGTGGATGCGAACAACAATGGGGCCTTTGGCAGGATCAATATCCCATCGCATAATTTGTGGAACGGGTTCATCAACTGATTTTTGTACCGCAAAATTTAAAAAATAACCAATACGTTGTTCTTTGTCATAAATTTTTGGCTGAAATTTTGTATTCAAGTGATAAGGTTTGATTTCTAGTACATATATTATTGTTGTCTCTGTAGATTCAAAGTTTAGCTTAACTTTTTTCTCTGGATCAAAGGGCGATGTTTTTTCCTTGAGTGAATTATTTTTGATGCGCATGGCCTGTTCGATAAAAATTGAATTTTCTGACGTTTCGGCGGATCTGACAAATGAATCTTTGACCTCGATACTTGTTTCAATTCCAGATAGAACTGATTGAGTCATATCTTTATAGATATCTGCTAATAGCACGCCCATGTTGTCCTTGGCATTAAATGATGTAAAACCTTTCGATAAATTTATTATGATAGAAGTCTCAGTTTCAGCAATCACTTCAAAAGTTTGCAGCAATCGATCTGAAGGGATTGTGTCATAGAGTTGCTCCTCGGTCAGATTAAATAAGGCGACTTGGTTTCCGGATTTTTCAAAGCTGATGATCAATGGTTTTAAATAATTAACATCAGGGTGTTGTCCTGTAGAGATTGCTGTCGGAATTAAAATAAAGGCTTTTCCCAGGCTTTGTTTGGTTAGCGTAATTTGATTCGATTTATCGACAGACATTGAATCGTTTAGTTTTTCATTCGCTTGACGTTCGGGGACAATAGTTTTTTCAGTCACTGTTTCTTTGGTACAGCCAACAGCGAAAATAATAACAACAATAGCGATGATTGATTTAAATAAATTCATTGTAGCCCCACCTTATTAGGCGAAAGTACCCAAAGTGATTGCGTTTTTCGACTGTTATGATTTAGACGTATAAATTATAGCTGCCGAACTTTTTGACAGACTGGGCCGCTGTATTTGAGTACTGACTCCATTGCTGGTGTTTGGAGAAAGCTCACCACTGAAGAAAACAAAAGATTTGCCGAGGCTTATGAAAATACATTTGGTAAAATGGGTCGTCCGTTGATGGCTGAAGATCAGCAGAAACAATCTATTCATATTAAATTAAAAAATGGCCAAACAGTTTGTTGTGCTGTTGCAGTTAAAACTTTTCTATTGATACGGGAAGTGAGCAATTCGAGAGAAGACTCAAGTCTTCAATTCCTATCACAGATTTATTTACAAAATCGCCAAGACATTTCATTGATGTAAAATTTGAATGTCCACCACCTTTTACAACAAGAGCCAAATTATTTAGGTTGCTCGAACAGTTTTTATTTTGCATATAAGTACGAACATTTTCTAATGGAGTTGCGCTATCAACAGTTCCATTTAAAATTATTGTTTTTACATTTGTACAAAGATTTTCAAGAGAAGCACTTGTATCAT
>JAYVKY010000342.1:0-2371 GCA_043767965.1 Pseudobdellovibrionaceae bacterium | reverse complement strand
TGTGGATACAATTCAAAGCAGTTCAGATGATTTGTTGAACTTTATCAATTCAATTCTGCAATACGGTCGTATCGAAAGCCAAGGTTTAGAATTAAATTTGCAATCTAAAGATATCAATCAGTTATTAAAAGATGTGATAAAAAAACATGAATTTTTATCGAAAGTTAAAAAAATTAAAATCGAACTTACTTTAGAACCCTTATTTCCGATAACGATTGATCCTGACTTAATGAGGCAGGTTTTTTCAAACTTACTTGAAAATGCTATTAAATACAGCCCCGAGAATTCAACAGTTATTGTCAGCACCAAAGAGAGTGAAAATCAGCTAATAATCGAATTCAAAGACCAAGGCATTGGAATACCCGCCATGGACCTGCCCAATATTTTCATGAAATTTTTTCGCAGTCATAATGTTAAAACTTCAACTATTAAAGGCTCGGGACTTGGCCTATATCTGGCCAGTTACTTTACAGAGCTTCACAAGGGCAAAATCACTGTCATTAGCGACTCGAGCATTGGCTCTACATTTACTGTTTTACTTCCTAACATTTAGACTCTAGTTATTTTTTCGTAAACACGATATAAGAATTGCAGTGAGGTATCTATGCTTAAAGTACTCGTTGTTGACGATGATCAGGCTCTGCGATTTTCAGTGCGCTCTGCCCTTGAATCAACAAAACGCTTTACTGTCGAAGAAGCCTTTGACGGTGTCAATGCGCTTGAAAAAATTAAAGCCATAGACCCTAACAAAAGAACCTATGACATCGTTATTTTAGACGTCGACATGCCTCGTAAAAATGGACTAGAGACCCTAAAATCTCTTAAAGAGCATGACCCAGGTATTATTGTTTTAATACTGACAGCGCATGCCACTGTCGATGTTGCTGTTCAAGCCGTCAAAGATGGAGCTTATAATTTTTTATCAAAACCCATTTCTGGTGATGACCTTGTATTATTAATTCAAAAAGCAGTCACTGCACACAGTTTAATTTCAACCTTAGCGGCTTCTTCGCCCGTCTTTGTTGATGAAGGTCGAAAAATTATTGGCAATACTTCCCAAATGCAAAAAGTTTTTAATGTTATTCATAAATTAGCCAAAGTTGATACGCCGGTACTAATTCGTGGCGCATCAGGGACAGGTAAAGAGCTTGTCGCGAAAGCAATCCATTTCAATTCGTCCCGTAAAGATGAAAAATTCGTCGCGATTAATTGCTCTGCGATCCCCGAGAATTTATTTGAATCTGAACTTTTTGGTCATGAAAAAGGATCTTTCACTGGCGCTGATCAAAGAAAAATTGGTAAATTTCAATATGCTGAAGGTGGCACTTTATTTTTAGATGAGGTTGGCGACATGCCACAGCTGATGCAAGTTAAAATTTTACGCGTACTTCAAGAAAAATTATTTACCCCCGTCGGCGCAAACCGCGAAATACAATCCAACGTTCGCATCATTGCAGCCACAAATAGACCCCTTGAAGAAATGATGAAGACTGGGCAATTTCGTGAAGATTTGTTTTATCGCTTAAATGTAGTTCCAATATTTTTACCACAATTAAATGATCGCAAAGACGATCTTGATGTCTTAATAAATATTTTTATTCGCAAATTTAATACCGCACAAAATAAAAAAATTACGGGTGTCACTAAAGAGGCTCTTTCCGCATTAAAACGTTACAACTGGCCAGGAAACATTCGTGAACTAGAAAATGTGATCGAACATTCTTTTGTCTTAGAAACGTCTGCCCAGATTACTTTGGGAAGCTTGCCAGAAGCTATTCTTGAAGCCGCCGGCATCAGCATGATCGAGTCAATGGATAAACTTCAGAGTCAATCAGAAACACTGAAAAAATCTGCTGCTGCAATGGGCGCAGAAAAATTTGGCATCAATGATTTGACTGATGAAGATTCAGACATTTCAGATGATGACTTAATCGCCGATGATGACTCTGACGATCTAATGATTGCTATGCCAGATTCTGCCACTGGCGCGTTAGATTTTAATGCGCAAAAAGAAGAGTTTGAAAAACAGTTTATTATCAAAGCCTTAAAGACTTTTAAGGGCCGAATCAATCAAACTGCACTGCACGCAAATATTCCGAAAAAAACATTATTACGTAAAATTGAGAAGTACGGAATCGTGGCCAAAGAATATGCACCTGTAAAATTAGAAACTTAAATTTAAGTTCTTTTTTTAATCAATTTTATTTTTTTAAAAATCAATATGAGTGTTGACTGAATTTTGTGTTCAGTTAGCATTTCATCCTCATGACAATGCATCCCTTACCGCCTCAGGCGTATACTAAAGAAATTCTTCAACGTGCCTATACGTGGCTGTTGTCGCAATCGCCATCCATCAAAGAGATGGCCTCAT
>JAYVKY010000341.1:0-4452 GCA_043767965.1 Pseudobdellovibrionaceae bacterium | reverse complement strand
GACGTACAGTTTTTTGAATCAAAAATATTCTGACGCAGAATTCCTTTTGGTCTCAAGAAAAATTCAGAATAATTTGGTCACTGAAAATACACAAAAAATCGCGCAAGATTTTTCAAAAACTCCGATTGATCAAGAATTTTTAAAGCAGCTGATTGAATTTGATCCCACTGTCATTATTTACAGTGCTGGCGGCGGACCTTACGGACCTTTTGAGACGAAGAAATGGTCCGATCATCAATGGGCATTGAATGTGAATTTTATTTATCCGGCACAATTAATTCATGAAATTTTAAATAAAAATAATCAATTTCAACATTTAAAATCTATGACATTGGTGGGATCTGATGTCGCCGAAAATAAACCCGATCAAAATGCGGCCAGTTATTCCGCTGCAAAACATGCGCTTCGCGGCCTAGTTACAACAGTACAAATTGAAAATACAACCACTGTAAAGTTCAAATTATTTTCACCAAGTTATATCGATACACCAATGCTGCCTATGAATTCGATACCAAGAATTCAAAATTTGGCAGAAGACCCAAGCCTAATTGCGGAAAAATTAATCGATTTTATCAATTCAGATCATTTAATTTGGTCGGCCTCAACAAATAGATAAAAACAATCAGCGCTATACAAATAATGCTCTTTTCGATATTCTGCGAACAGGTTACTTTAAAGTATTCAAAGCAAATGAGGTTCAATTTATGGAAAATCAAGTCATCGAAAATATGATTATTATCGGGTCGGGTCCGGCCGGGTTAACAGCCGCAGTTTACGCGGCCCGCGCAAATTTAAAACCGTTAATGATCGAAGGTGAAGAGGCTGGCGGTCAGTTAATGATTACAACAGAGGTTGAAAATTTCCCAGGATTTGAACATGGCATTACAGGCCCAGATTTAATTTCGGTGATGCGAAAACAAGCCGAACGTTTTGGAACGCGATTTATTACTCGTAATGTGACAAAAGTTGATTTCACATCAAGACCATTTCAGGTTTTCATTGGCGACAAATTACATTTAACAAAATCGGTGATCGTATCCACAGGTGCTAGCGCAAAATTATTGGGGTTGCCATCCGAAAAACAATACATGAGCCGCGGAGTTTCAGCCTGTGCCACTTGTGACGGTGCATTTTTTAAAAATGTCGAAGTGGGTGTGATAGGCGCAGGTGACACAGCAATGGAAGAGGCCAATTTTTTAACTCGTTTTGCAAGCAAAGTTTACATCATTCATCGAAGTGAAAATTTTAGAGCTTCAAAAATTATGATCGACAGAGCCAAAAATAATCCGAAAATTGAATTTATTGTAAATGCCACAATTGACGAAGTTTTAGGTGACGGAAAATCAATGACAGGCGTAAGACTTAGGTCAACAGCAACGGGTGACGTGACCGAAAAAAAATTAGACGGTTTATTTATTGCGATTGGTCACCAACCGAATACAAAATTATTTAAAGATGTTTTAGACATGAATGATGTTGGTTATTTAATGACAAAACCGAATTCGACGTACACAAATATTCCAGGGGTATTCGCCTGTGGTGATGTGCAAGATGCTATTTATCGACAAGCCATCACCGCAGCGGGTACGGGTTGCATGGCCGCACTCGATGCCGAGCGCTGGATGGATGCCAGCGGGGATCATCACTGATGACAAAAAAATTTAGCACTGAAGATCTAATTAAAAAAATTGAACGGCTAACGAAACAGCGTATGGCCGAGCAACCTGTTGTTGAATTAAATCAATTTCGCGATGTCAAAAATAAATTAAACCCGACCAATATTTTAGTGATCGAAGATGACGAAACACAGCGAACGTCATTGAAACGGATTTTAGAGGCCGATGGCTACTGTGTCAAATTGGCCGCTGATGGCGCCGAACTGACACAAATATTAGACGAGGATCATGAAATTCATTTTATTATTATGGATGTCGGTCTTCCATGGATTAATGGTTTTGAATTGGCACTGATGATTAAAGACCACAAAGACCTTAAAAAAATTCCGCTGATTTTTTTATCGGCGCAGTCTGAGCCCGAAGACTTTGACCGGGCCCGCGAAGTGGGTGCCGATGATTATATTAAAAAACCTTTTGATATAGATAAGTTAAAAGTTCGAATCAGAGAACTTTTAAATGGCGAAAAATAAAAAATCTGTCGGGCATAGGCGCGACAGATTTTTTACAAACTAAAAATTTTAAATTTATTCACCTAAAGAAATGTCAGAAACACACTTCGTATAGGCATTGCCAATAATAAAGGACTGATTACTTGGTGCAACACGAGTCAACTTTGGTGTTGCTATATCAAGTGTGAATTTTTCGATATTATAACCATAATTTTTTGCTGTCTGATCGACCGCGCCCAGGTCGGCGCCAACAGCAACATAGACTGAATTATCAGTTGAATCATAAGCAATCGCCGAAGGGGCCCAAACAATTTTTTCATCGCGCCAAATGATTTGCGGGTTTGTGAATGTAATTGCTGTGGCAGCTGTCGTATCAGAAGCCTCTGTCACATCCCACATTACGATACCATAATTAAAATTTGTATTATTATCAAATGCGGTATTTACAGATGCAGAATAAGTTACAAGCATTTTACCGACTGTTGTTGCCGGTGCTGGTGTCGGGATATATACGAAACTTGTTAGTGATGCGCCTGTTCCAAGAAACGATACGGGTCCTGTTAAGACTCCGGCGTTTGCGTGAGCCACGCTGGATGCACCACCGGCTGGGTTTGAACCCGCACAATCTGCAGCAGTTGCCGTTGTCATCCCGGTTCTTTGAATTGCTCCGATACGATTTGTCGCGGCCGTAGCGCCTGAATGAAGATAAATAGTTTTACCCTGGCTAGTGCCAGTGAATGGTGCGATAGTAACTAATTTAGGAATAAGTGTGGCTGCAGCTGTAAAACAGTTACCCGCAATACCCGTTGAATTGATCCACGGAAATGAACCTCCCTTAACGATACGAGCGCCGATCGAATTGACTTGCTCAGCAGCTGTTGTTTTACTGAAAATAATGCTTCCGTCAACATCTTGGCTCATTGAACGCGTAATACCAGTAAAAGCGGTGGGGTCGTTCGCGTAAGAAATATATGTGCCAGGATCATTTTTGTTAATTTTCCAAATTTTACGATCGCCTGTTGCTGTCGCATTTTCTGTTAACATCAACACGTGATCACCCTTGTCAATTATAGCTTGCGGTACGGTACCAACAGAAACACTTGATGCCACATTTAGATCCGTAAATACACCCAGTGATGCACCATTAGTTGAGCTCCATTTGGTCACAGCACGCGATGCTGTAGCAGCACTGTAAGTTGTAATACCTGAACCTGAATAGCAGGATCCTGATGAAATATATAAAGTTTTTGGCACGGACACAGAAGCATCCTCGGCGGCCTTTGGGCAAGCAGTCAGAATCATTAGTGATAATCCAGCCGTTGCGGTAAGGGTTAAATTTTTTGTCATTGTACGTCCCATATCTGTCTCCTTTAAGATTAATAATCATAAGTAATTTATAACTGACCAGTTTCTTAACGGATGAAAGTCGCTAAAACTTAAAAATAGTTTAGGTAATATAAAAAAAATGTTAAATATCTAGACTTTCGTACGATCTTGATATGATAGCGTGACAAAAAAATGACTATGAGTTGTCTCAGAATAAGAAATACAATGAACTATAAGTATGAAGAATCAATTGCGGTGGTTATTTTCTTTCTTTATTTTGATTATCATTTCAAATGAAAATGCCTTTGCGCAATCGCGCGGCAAGAAAATGAAAATTTCAAAAATAGGTTTTATCTACGAGACTTTTTCGGGGGATAAAAATAAATCATTTGCCGAGGGCACAGCAAGTTATGGCGGCGAGCTGGCGGTTGATGATGGTGGCGAATACTTTCGTTATTTTGTGAAAGCAAAAATATTATATTCGGCTGGTCAACAAAATTTTTTAGATAATGCGATTGAAATAAAATCAAATTATAAACTGACACAAATATCACCTGAGTTTGGTCTAACATTTTACCCTGTCGCACGCAAAAACAGGGGGCTTAATTTATATGTCTGGGGCTTAGGAATTTTAAGTTACAACTTATTAGATTTATCACCAATATCATCAACAGTGAACGGGGCAACCACATCGGTAACAACTTATGTTAAGTTAAAAAGTCGCGATCAGGGTTATAGTTACGGTGGTGGTGGTGGGATCGGTTTTGAAATTATTTTAAATTCGGCACGTCGGACCAATATGTTTACTATTTACGGCGAAGCTGGATTTCAGCAACAAATTGCGCAACTGGCAAATCTGACAAACTATCAGTTAAATTCTGTACAATTTACATTTGGCTTGGGTTTTTGATTTAATTCTTTAATAGCTTAGGCAGATTTTTTTAAATATTTTTTTTGCTTTTCAACATATTCATTTAACATTAAAGTGAGGCGTTTTTTTT
>JAYVKY010000340.1:0-3213 GCA_043767965.1 Pseudobdellovibrionaceae bacterium | reverse complement strand
CTGAAAATTGTGGATATACGGCAGCTGCATTATTTGGTGTTCTGCGCATTTGTCCAAGCAGATATTTAGCATAAATTTTAAAGGCTGGTTTGGCGTTCTCGTCGGTGGGGTTGCCTTTCGAAAGTGGCATAAAAAATTGTGTTTCAAAGGTGAAATTAGCCTCTTGATTTTTAGCTCCAAAATATTCGATGGAATCGGGTGGCAAGGCTTGAGCAAACGGGGTTACAAGTAGGATTGTGATCAGTAACATTTTTAACATAAGTATCCTTTGTTAAAGCTATAAGACTGCTGATTGTATAAGCTTGCAAAATAGTCTGTGGCAAGAAAAATGTAGTCTTGTGGCGTTAAAAAAACAATGTTTGATTCAACAGGTTTTATTGTGGTTCAGTCTATTTAAGAAAAGTATCAGTTACCTAAATATAAGTTGGCAATATGGGCCGACGTTTCTACAGGGCGCCGTAAATGCCCTTCTATGGAGGATCCTCATGAACGCAGCACGCAAATCTTTGCTTGTGTCTTTTTTCTTTACTGTACTAACGGCTTTACCGTCGTTTTCGGGTGAAATCGGTGGTAATAAATTTCCGGATGGTCCAAATTCACAGATGACACCAGGTGCTCTTTGTACAAATTCAACAACATACCGCTACCCTGAACATATTAAGTATTGCGCGCGTGATGTATCAAGCAGTCTTAAAAATCAAATTATAGCAAAATATGATAAAGATTATGGTTATAACATTCGTCAGATGTCGCGTGGTGATTTTAAAATTGATCATCTCGTGCCACTCAGCATCGGTGGGGCGAATGATATTCAAAATTTATGGCCTCAGCATAAATCAGTTTATGCGTTCTCTGATCCTTTAGAATCAGATGTATCTAACCTTATTTCTCAAGCGAAAATCACACAGGCAGAAGCCATTCGTGTGATCAAAGAGTGTAAATTAAATTTAGGTCGTTGCGCTGAATTGGGCGACTACTTAAAATCTTTGTACAGCAAATAAAAGTTTAATTATTTCAAACGAGGAGTTCTTTCTAAACACTCCTCGTACTCTTGAAGAAATTTTAAAATTATTTCTTCGCATGATAAGATATCATCAATTAATCCTACACTTTGCCCGGCAGACCAAACAGTCTTCCAAGTTGGCCCTGTGGCAGCGGCCTCGAGCGATTTTGAGCCTAAAAAATGAATCAATGGCACAATATATTTTTTAGTTAAACGCTGATCTTTTAAAATTTTAAAATACCAAGGCAAATCCAAACCCATTTTTTCAATATAGGTTGTTCGAATTACAGCGGCGGGTGTACCAGAGATTCGTGTTGTCATTACAATATCTTCTGGTGTTGCATTTACGACAGCATCTTTATACCTTTGATCAATTTTGGCCTCAGTACATGCGATAAAACGTGTTCCAACACTGACCGCAGAAGCGCCTAAAGTCATCATTGAGGCCATGGTTCGGCCATCGGCAATTCCGCCGGCGGCGATAACAGGAATAGATAATTTTTTTTGAAGCCAGCTAACTAAAATAATCGGCGAGATCGGACCGGCATGGCCCCCCGCGCCGGCGCCAACAGCAATTACGCCATCGGCCCCTAGGTCTTGAACTTTTTGAGCGTGCTTAAGACCTACGACATCACAAATGACTTTGGCACCATTTTTGTGGGCCTCAAAAATAACGTCTTTGGGTGAACCTAACGAGGTAATAAATAATTCAACACCCGCATCGAGTGCGTATTTCAGATCATCATAAGCACGTGTATTACTTTTATTGACTATGATATTAACACCGATTGGTTTTTTTGTGCGCGCTTTCATTTCACTGAGGGCTGATTTATAACTTTCAAGCGGACGATAATTTAAGGCGGGAAAAGTCCCTAGTCCTCCGGCATTGCTGACAGCAGTCACCATATCAACATTTGAAACTAAAAACATGGGCGCTGCAATAATGGGGTAATCAATACCCATCATTTTTGTAAAAGCTGTTTCAATTTTCATATACACAGAGTGACTTACTTTTCATTGTGTGGCTACTATGAACTATGAAAAATACACATCAAGTCCAGCCATCAAAATTTAAAGTCTTTAAGGATAATTTATTTTTGTCACTCTATGCGTGGACTAAAATCCCGTTGATCGGGTTTTGCTCGCCAAGGGTTATTGAATCAAGCGGAGGGCGTACAGTGTTAAAAGTACCACTTAACTTTCGCACAAAGAATCACTTGGGTGCTATGTATTTTGGGGCTTTGGCTATTGGTGCTGAATTGTGTATTGCGATGCTTGCGGTAAAAAAAATTCAAGAATCTGGTTTAAGAATCGATTTTTTATTTAAAGATTTTAAAGCTGAATTTTTAAAACGCGCAGAAGGTGATGTTCATTTTATTTGTGAAGAAGCAGCGGTTGTTGTTGATCAAATTGAAGAATCAAAAACCAGTTTTGAGCGTATCAATCGAACAATGACAGCCTACGCCGTAGTGCCGTCGATTAATCCCGATGAAAAAGTAGCCACATTTACGCTGACACTCTCAGTAAAACGTCGAGGGGTAAAGACTTAAAGTGATTTTTTTAATTTTTTTGGTATGATGACTTTCTGAATAAAAAAGGAATTTGTATGTCAAAAAAAGATATGTTCGGTGATGAAGTAAGTAAGCATAATGATAATGATTTTGCTTCGATGTTTGAAAATAATTCGAGCGGAATAGGTCAAAGACTATCTGTAGGACAAAAATTTTTTGGCGAAATCTTATCAATTAACAAAGAAGAATCGTTTGTCTCGACACCGTCAACGCAGGATGCGATGATTTTAAATGCTGACTTGTTAGATGCAGATAAAAATTTAAAATATAAAGTAGGTGATCGTATTGAGGTCATTGTCGTTAATACAAAAGGTGGCGAAATTCGTATCGCGCGCGTAGGTGCTAAAAAATCAAGTGCTGACATAGACTCTTTAGAAGATGCTTATGATATGGAAATGCCAGTCGAAGGCCGAGTGATTGAGGTTTGTAACGGCGGCTTCAGGGTGCAAATTCAAAATAAAACAGCCTTTTGCCCCGTCAGCCAAATGGATTATAAAACGGCAGCAGATCATTCGATTTATATTGATAAAAAATTCGAGTTTTTAATTACACAGTTTGATGCCAGAGCACGAAATATTGTTGTTTCACGTCGTAAACTTTTAGATTCACAAAAAGTTGAAAACGAAGGTGAATTTATGA
>JAYVKY010000339.1:0-10606 GCA_043767965.1 Pseudobdellovibrionaceae bacterium | reverse complement strand
ATCAACAAATGTTTTTTGATCGTAATGTTTATCTCCACCAATTGTTTTTTGATTCTCAGACGATAAATTCTGCATCATCTCAATTCCCGCATTATGTTCGGATGCCCAACTGGGTTCATTTAAATGATAATTCACAGCAAGGCCATTTCTGTTTTCCATAATAACATGACCCATGTAAGCAAGTTTTGCTGCAACACCGTTAGATTTTGTATAAATTTTTGATTCTGCATCTGTCGTTGATTGATGTGTTTCATTGGATCTTTTGTCGCCCTTAAAATCAACGCTAGGGTTTCTGTCGTCGGGATCTTTATCTGATTTCTTATTTTCTTTTTTTGGATTTTTATCATCTTTTTTTTTTTGAAAACTTTTAAGACTGGCCCAAGCCTCAAGTAACGTGCCATCCACTGAAAAATGCTCTGTTGAAATTAAGTTTTTGCGACTTGCAATTAACAAAACTTCACCAAAAAATTTATCAGCAATCGTGCCTTCAACTAATCGAGCTCTATTTTTTGAAAACACAGACTCATCCCAAACATTTTCCTCAACTCCAAGACCCACAAACCAACGGTACAAAAAATTATATTCCAGCTGCTCAATGAGCTGTTTTTCACTGCGGATTGTGTACAAAGTTTGTAAAAATAGTGCCTTTAAAATATATTCTGGAGGAGTACTGGGCCTGCCAGTTTTTGAATAAATTTTTTCAAACTCACCAGATAAATTTGTTAAAATATCGTCGACATATTTCTTCATCGCACGCAATGGATGATCTTTAGAAATACGGTTCTCGACTGAAAATGAATAAAATAATTGGTCTTCGGTTTGTTCTTTTCCACGCATAGAATTTATTGTATTTGAAAAATTGAGAAATAAAAGCTGAATTTAGGTGTTTTTCATGAGCCTGTTAGTCACTGTTGTTGAAGGTTTGGCCCAGGTACTTTTATAAATTAAGCTTGGTGAAATGCTGCTACCTAAAACTTTAAATGACGGTAAATCAATTTTAGCTACATTTGCCCCACCAAAAGTATCAGCGCCTGGTTTATTCGGCAATTATGACCTAAAATATCCGGAGAGGTCGGTATCGCTAATACATCAGAAAAATGTCTGATCCCTTTCCCCGCATCTGTTGTTACCGATTGACCGTCTTCAGTTACTTTGCCAGACCCACCAATTTCCCATTCACCTGATTGGGAATTGTACAACAAGAAATACATACTCGTCTGCGCAGGAAAATTTGAAAAATTTGGAATTGTTAAATCAACAGAATCTGAAAATGTCGTGCCACTTGGTTCAAGTACAATAATATTATTTGCTTGAATAGAAGACGGCGGCTTGATCGTAATTTTTTCTGGACTGACCGTGTACATTGAAATTTGTTCAGCACGAGCACCAGATGGAAAAATGGCATTAACACCAGAAGGTACTGATAACGTTACCCCTGCGGCATCAGGACTTGTAATTTCGCCACCCCCAGAAGTACTTAAGTATGCGGACATGTCCAAATATGTTGGGTACAAATAAATAGTATTTTGAATGACATTGTTTTGTCTGTAAGACATTGAAAAATTAAGTTTTGTAATCGAGAATTTTTTTGGTCGTGATAACGGATCATAAACCGCATGGTGTCCATCAATTGTAATGACCTGATCGCCCGTCACTCGAGAATCAGGGGAATCTGATTTTTTAAATTCAAAGATGCCAGATATATATCCGTTTTATTTGTGGCAATGAAACCGTCACCAAAATTGATTTCGAATTTTTTGATTTCTTTTTCTGTTGGCTGATAGTTTTCGAGATTTACACGAACTTGCATCAAATCCGTAGGACCAAGAATTACAATATAAGGTTTTATTTGAATGATAGACGTTGATTTACATTTATTGTCACAATGACTATCATGCTCAAGATCACCGCCATCAGCAGCAGAAATTAAAGATATAAATGTCGATAGAAAAACAAAAAATATCTCGAAAATTTTAACGGCAGAAAACAGAATGCAATTGAGTTTTTTTTCAAACGACTCAAGATGAATCAAATTATGTATCGAAAAGAGAATGTTATAAGGATTCGTCTTCGATTGTATCGAGCAATAATGTCGACCCTGGCAATGACGGTGGAATGTGGACACTTGTAATTGACCGCAAACTCAATCTTAAGCTTTGCTGTTTCAGGTGGCATTTCCCAGCGGCGGTGGAACCGTTAGAAAGAAACAACTGTTGCACCCTCTGATTTATGCTCGCAATATATGTGTCATGATGACTGAAACCGCCAAAAAAAATATCGCAGATATTTTATCAATTTCGTTTGAATATAAACCAGACGACAAGGCCCTTGTTATTTTTGATTTAGAAAGTGAATTGTCAAAAATATTAACCGCGGCCTATCGTCACGCGTTACCATCAGCCACGTTTATTAATTTTTATGAAACAACACCCGAACATATTTTAAAAACTTTTTCAGAATTGCAATCAGAGGATTTGGTCGTCTTAATTCAATCGACCAATTTTCGATTGGATGCCTTTCGCATTCGCGTTGAGTTATTTAAACGTAAACTGAAGGTGATTGAACACCCCCGATTGAATCGTATGATCGGCCAGCAAGCTGAATATTATATTGATTCTTTAGCTTATGATCCCAATTATTACCGCGTTGTAGGTCATGCTTTAAAACTTAAAATTGATAACGCCAACAAATGTGTCATCGATAGCGGCGGCGAATATTTGACCTTTGCTTCAAAATTTGAATCCGCAAAATTAAATGTGGGTGATTACCGCACAATGAGCAACGTGGGGGGGCAATTCCCGATTGGTGAAGTTTTCACTGAAGCCCAGGATTTAACGGCCGTCAGCGGTCGCGCTCGCATTTTTTGCTTTGGTGATACCTCTTTTAATACAAATACCCCTGACACACCCATGACTTTAGTTATCGAAAAAGGCGTCATCACTGCGTGTGAAAATTCAACAACTGAATTTGAAAAAGTTCTTGCAAATATTCGCGCTGACGAAGGCGTTGTGCATATTCGAGAGCTGGGTTTTGGCCTGAACCGCGCGTTTACAAAAGATCGTATCGTAACTGATATCGGAACTTACGAGCGCATGTGTGGAATTCATTTATCTCTTGGTAAAAAACATGACAGTTATCCTAAGCCCGGATTTAAGCGCGGTGATGGAAAACACCATGTGGATGTTTTTTTGGTCACTGAATCTGTCGACCTCGATGGCGAGATCGTATATAAAAATGGCCAATGGTGTGTTTGAGTAAATTTTGAACGTACGGGTTTAATTGCCCCATCTTAGTGTAAATATTGATTTGTATAGCTACTAAATCGATTTGAACTGGCGTGATCGTTGCTATGTGTTTCGTGAACCGAAAGTTAAACACTATACAAAGGATATATAAATGGAAAACTCAAAAACTGATATTTTAAGCAAATCAAATGGTGCAGCACATGATTTCAAAAACAAAATTCAAAATACTGAAAAAAGTTTAGAAAAAATGTCTATGGAGGCTGGCGAAAAAGCCGGAGCAATGGTTTCAACTTTTGCTCATTCAACTGCTGATTATGTCGAAACTGGCCGTGACTACGTCAAAGAAAATCCAGTAAAAGGCGTGGCAATTGCTGCTGCAGCTGGTCTGGTCGTTGGCAGCCTAATGACATTGGCTCTGCGCAAAAGACAATAATTAGTTTTATATGTTTTTAAAATATTTAAAAATTGTTTCTGCTTTTTTTTCTGCCAGTGATCAACCGGATACTTTTGATCTAGAGGCAAAAGCTATCTATTTAATTAGAAAAACAATCCGTACAGAAATTTTATACGTCGGGTTTAAACTGCTGATGGGTTTAATTTTTACGTCAATTATTATTTTTTCAAGCATTCAAATTGCCTATGCATTGCAAATCAATTTAAGTCGTTTTGAAAATGGAAACCTGATTGAAATCTTAAGTTTTAGTGCTGTAACCTTGCTCTGTGTTCTTACAATGTACTTTCTGTTTAAAAAAGATCTTCAAGCCAGAGAACAAAGTCATCATAAAAATATTTCAGCCTCAATTGACATAGAAACAATTGGGCTGAAATTCATTGAAGGCTTTATTGCCGGCCTCAGTTCACACAATCAAAAAAATAACGAATAAAGGAAATATCATTATATGTTTAAATTAACGAACGCCCTATTGGTCCTTGTTCTCACTTTAACTATCTATGGCTGCAGCTCTGAGCCAAAAATAACTGAACTAGCTTTAACAGCAGACCCGCAAGTTGAACTTGATCGTGTTAACCAAAATATAAAACATGCCGAACAGAATCAAGTCGATGTCTTATCGCCAAAAAATTTCGAAGCTGCCAAAGAGTCTTGGAATAAAGCCGTAAAAGCACGATCAAATAATAGTGCCCAGAAAGATATTTTACATCAAATCGCTGTCTCGCAGGCCTATCTTGATAAGGCGAACACTGTCGCAGATGTATCACATCAAATTTTAAAAGGACCTATAGCGGCACGCCAAGATGCATTAACAGCAATGGCTAATTTAAACTTTCCGAAAGAGATGGCAATTGCTGATGACAGTTTTAAAAATCTGACCAAACAAATCGAGAACAATGATACTTCAGGTGCTGAATCAAAAAGTACTGGGATTGAATCCAAATATCGTGACATTGAAATAAATTCGATTAAAAAAGAAAAACTTGGAGCCGCACAAGCGACACTTGATCAAGCAATTAAAGAAGGGGCCAAAAAATTAACTCCTGAAACATTGACTTTAACTGAAAAACAATTAGCACAAGACGAAGCTACTATTATGTCAGATCGTCATAATACTGTTGCTGTTAATAACGCCTCGATGAATTCAGTGGCTGCAGCCCAGCGACTGATAAAAATGGTTCGCAATGCAAAAAATTCTACAGCAAAAAAACCTGAAGACCTTGCTAAGCAAATTGAAAAAAATGAAAATGCAGCACTTAACTCTGAAAATGAGTTGAATAAAACAGAGCAAGAATTAGCAAAATCAGAACACAAGTTAGATAGCGTAACACTGCAGAATCAAAAACTTGAGTCAGAAGATGTGCTGAATAAAAAATTTGAAGCTGCTCGCGCAGAGTTCACCAAGGATGAAGCAGATGTCTATAAACAAGGGAATACGATTTTGCTTAGATTGAAAGGCTTATCATTTGAAAATAATAAATCTGTAATTGGCTCAAAAAACTTTTCATTATTAGCTAAAGTTCAAAAAGTAGTGTCAAATATTGGTCCAAGTCAAATTACCATAGAAGGCCACACAGACTCCGTCGGAGCAAAAAGTATTAATAAAGAGCTTTCGAATAAACGTGCCGAATCTGTGCAGTCATATCTAATTGCAAATAAAAATATTGCTGCAGGCAAAATATCAGCCGTCGGACTTGGTGACTTAAAGCCGATCTCGACAAATAAAACGGCCATTGGCAGAGCACAGAACCGCAGGGTCGATGTGATTATTCAAGCCGAGCCGACATTGATTAAATAGTCAGTATTATTTTAGATTGAACTAGAAACGAATTACAATTAACAAGGAGAGACACTATGAATCAAGATATTCTACAAGGTAAATGGAAAGAAATTAAAGGCGAAATTCAAAAAACTTGGGGTGACATGACCAGTGATGAATTAGAACAATCAAAAGGCAACCTGACTTCGATTTCAGGTCTGATTCAACAAAAGTATGGTTACAAAAAAGAAGAAGTTTCAACAAAACTTGATTCTATTTTAGCACGCTTTGGCGATAAAGTTGCTGATGTAAAAAGTTCTGCTGTGAAAATGACAGAGACTATTAAAACCGATCTTAAAAAATAATTAAAAAAGTAGAAAGCACCTCAAAAGCGCTTTCTGCTAAAAAATTGATTTTCAATAACGAAACTAATTCTTACATCGCACATTTATAGGTGATGGTGTATGTGTCAACAATTTGTAGTGGGCTGTTAAATTTAACTGTGACACCATTGATAACTGAATAATCTGACACAACATTACCCGCAGAACCTGTAATTGAAATATCTAATGCTCCGTCTTGGTTAGCATCAACAGGTACACATTCTAAAGTTTTTTCTGAAACTTTTGTTACTAAAACCTGAGCCATCAGTCTGAATTGCTCGGCATAATCAGTGCTACATATTGACGCTGCGACGCCGCCAGTTAACTCTGAAAGGTCAAAATAACTATAGCCGTAGGTTTCACCATCTGCGCGACAAACGCTATCGCCTGGCATCACAATACTTGAGTGATTTATATAACCTTTATTTGGAAGTTTTCTGCGTAACTGTGAAAGAAACTGATCTGCAGTATTAAAGTCAGTTGAATTTTGAAATTGATCTGAATCTGTTACAATAATCGTTGAGAAAACTGCATCAGGTCTGAAAAAGCTATTTTCATTTGTTCCGGCCATCAAGGCGCGATCAATGAAATTCATAACCGAAGTTAGGCCTGGCTCTTTTGATGAACCGGCTGTTCCTGTATTAATGGTATCTACGAATAGTGTGTTGCCATTTAAAGTATTCTTATCAATAAAAAATGTGTTGGGCGCATAACTAACAGTGGCATCTTTAGGTTTAAATAATAATAATGAACCATGGGCGCCCTGATAACTTCCGCTGTTATCAGTTGTTGTTATTGCGATCCTCCAGTCCAGGGTAGATACACTTGAAATAAACTGTGAAAACATTTGAGAAATTTTTAATTGTTCTTCTTTCATCGATACTGAATTATCGATGACAAATAAAATGTCCATTTTATTTGTATCTTGGCTTGAAATGGCAAAGCTCAATGACTTGTCAACGATAACACCAGAACCCGCCGCTGCCGCTTTATCTGCGGTCAATAAATCTGTGGAACTAAATTTTGCTTGCGAGCAGTTTTGAAATCCCAGAAGCAAGTTAGCCCCGACAATAGCAAATACTAATGTAATCTTGATTTTTTTCATAGTTCCCCCAAACATAGATTAATATACTTTTCGGTTTTTTAAATAAATAACTATCTAATATTGTAAATAATGTGATTTTTGTTTTATTCTGAAGCGATGCGTGTCTCATTATAAAACACAAAGTCATTAGTTTAAAAATTATTTCGGTAAAACTGACGAACTTTTATCTTGAATTACTTTTGTTTTTTTATTTTATTTTTTAATTTTTCGTTAGCTAAATTTATATTGTTGAGCAATTTTTTTGTACTGTTCGTAAGCATTAAGACAGATGCTGTCGTAGTTACGATCGGTAAAGCGATAGCCAGCGCACAATTACTTTCTTGAGTATTTTGAACTATATTGCGCATTTCGCATGAATTTTCCGAGCTGTCTTTTTCAGATAATAAATTCTTGGCCCCCGTTGGAAAACATTGGCTTTTGATCGTGGCTGTGATTTGAGGAGCATTTGCAATTAACGATATACTTGACAATAAAACCATTTTTGATGATTGCGCGATACGCCCAGCAATCATTGGCCCTTTGACGGCCATATTGCCTATAAGGCCAACCCCTGAGGTTAAAAGGGATGACCCCAACAGTGCAATGTTATCCCGAAGGTCGGCACCTACGCCATATTTTGCATCAACTTCACAGCGCAGTGATTTAAATTCACTAGGATCAATTTTATATTTGGATAAGATATTATTTATAAATTCGGGATTCTGTGCAATTCGTTCTTTAAACGCACGAGGTAATTCTTCGTCGCTTTTATTTAGTTTTTGTATTTTATCAAAATCTTCTTGATATGAACTCCTCAGTTTTTCAACCGCTTTTACAATTGTTTTTTCAAACAACTCATCATTGGCTATTGTTTTTTCATCTAGGCTATCAATCATTTTGCTGAATTCAAGACTGCTGCCATGCTGTATTGAACTCATGATCAGTTGCCTTTGAATCATCAACACTTTGATTTCTTCATTCAATTTTTCAGATTGATTTTTCAAAGCTTCGTCTTTGGGGCTGAGCTTTAAATGGTTTAAATTTTTGGGCAGTTGACCAAAAATAATTTGAAATTGACTGATTCGAGTTTGAATTTCATTTTTTAGCTCTTTCAGCGCAGGTAACTTGAATTTGATATCGGCGGCTATGACATTAACGTCTGCCGAATGCTGCAGGGTTTGATTTGTCTTTTTCAATGCGCACGTCAGCTGATCTTTGAGTTCTTCTTTGCTGATGTCAAAAAAAAGTCGTTCACTTGCTTTTTTTAAAATAGCAGCTTGAGTGCCAATATTTAATTGGTAAATTGACGGACACCCTTTTTTTTGTCCTGCAGCAGCTAATGAGGCCGTAACCGATGAATCAAATTCAGAACATTTGTCTTGTACAAGGCTATAGGAAGCCTTTGCTAAATAATCCATAACGCCATCAGCATAAAGTGGCAGTGCACAAAAATTTAAAATGAATATCTGAACAGAAACTTGGACTAGATTTTTCACGATAACTTATCGGTTTTTCTGGCTGATTTTTCAGCCAGACGATAGGCTAGAAAATATTTGGGGCGACGTCAACGAACGCTTGATTAAGCAACTAAATATCGTTATGAATCAATTCTAACCAAGGAAGCACAATGATTGCAAAAAACCGTATCGCCGCTATCGTTAAACAAGCCAAAACCGAGGGCATCGAGGGCGACATCAAATCTGTTCTTGAACAGTCAATGACCGTGGGTGCTTTAATTAAAGCTTTACAAAAATTTAATCCAGAAACACCTGTTGAACTTGAAATTCCAGTTGAGATCGATAAAGGATCAGATGAAATGTTTAGCGAAGTTGGTTTTATGATTGACGTCTTTGAATCTGAGGGCGAGACCGCAGATGCTAGCGTAATCACTTTGCGTGCATGCAAACCTGAATTGTTAGCCGATTATAAGAACTGGGCAACGGATGAAGGCAATTAATTAAAAGTGAACATCTTTGCCAGCCGCCTATTGCCAAATAGTGATCTTAAAAAAGAGATCGCACAGCTGTGCGTTGATAAAAATATTTCAGTTGGTATTATTTTATCATCGGTGGGGTCACTGAAAATTGCTCATTTGCGATTTTCAGATCAAAAAAATGGAACGATTCTAAATGGTCCCTTTGAAATTTTATCTTTGAATGGCACACTTGCTAAGAATGGATTACATTTACACATCAGTATTTCTGATCACGAAGGCCAAACACGTGGTGGCCATTTATTAGAGGGCTGTTTAATTCACACAACTTGTGAATTGGTCATAGCTGAACTTGTTCAAACAAAATTTAATCGCGTACTTGACCTACAAACAAATTATATGGAATTAAAAATTAAATGACACTGATATCTGCACACCAAATTACAAAATCGTTTTCGACTAAAACTTTATTTCGAAAAATTTCTTTTGCTATCGATGACGGCCAACGCATAGGGCTGATTGGCCCCAACGGAGCCGGTAAATCAACACTGTTAAGCATTCTGTCAAAAAAGATGGACCCTGACGAAGGCAAAATATCATTTTCAAACAGCCTTCGTTTAGGTCACCTGATACAACAACCCAGCTTTACAGATGATGAAACAATTTATGAAGCATTAATGTCAAAAACTGAGGATCAGTACGATGGTGAAACCATTGCCCTTTGTTACGAACTGATCACGAAATTAGATCTTGATAATCAACCTGAAAAAGAATTTGCCAAAGTATCCACACTTTCTGGTGGCTGGCGCAAACGCGTAGCCCTAGCACGCGAATTAATGACAAAACCAAATTTGATGCTTTTAGACGAACCGACGAATCACTTAGACGTTCACAGTATCTTATGGCTTGAAGAATTTATTCAAAAACAAAATCAAGTTGCTTTTTTAATTATCACTCATGACCGTGCTTTTTTACAAAATACATGTAATGTCATTTTTGATTTAGACCCCCGAAACCCGGATGGTCTGATTAAATCATTCGGTGATTATGTGCAATTCTTAGAAACAAAATCAATGTTGATGGATGGTCAATTACGACTTGAAGAAAAAAAACGAAATACAATGTTGATCGAAAAAGATTGGCTGGCGCGCGGTCCACAGGCACGACTAACAAAACAAAAGGCCCGTATCAACCGTGCGCACGATTTAATCGACGAAGTCGATCAAATCGAAAACAGAAATTTTGTACGTAAAGTTGATTTTGATTTTGGTAAAAATCAATCGAGCCCTAAAAAATTAATTGAATTTATTGAGACCTCAAAATCTTACGGCGATGTGAACTTGTTTTCAAAATTAAATGGTGTTATCCGCCCTAAATCACGCATCGGCTTATTAGGCAAAAATGGTTGTGGCAAATCAACACTGATTAAAGTTTTTATGAATCAAGAACAACCCACTTCTGGCACAGCATTTTTAAACCCTGACATTCAAGTTTGTTACTTTGAACAAGGTAAAGAAACACTTAATAAAGAAACCACCGTAATGAAAGTTGTCTGCCCCGAGGGTGATTATGTTCATTTGCATGGAACACCTGTTTATGGCCGTAGTTATTTAAGCCGATTTTCTTTTACAAATCAGCAAATGGATATGCCCGTTTCACAATTATCAGGCGGTGAACAAAGCAGACTTTTAATTGCAAAATTAATGTTAAATCCGGCACACGTTTTGATTTTAGATGAGCCTACGAACGAT
>JAYVKY010000338.1:0-2478 GCA_043767965.1 Pseudobdellovibrionaceae bacterium | reverse complement strand
CCGGCACAAGCACAGCCCGTTATTATTGAAGACGATTGTTTCATCGGCAGCCGATGTATTGTCGTTGAAGGTGTACATTTAGAAAAAGGTGTCGTCCTGGGCGCCGGAGTCACCATCACTGCATCTACTAAAATTTATGACGTCACAGGAAGTGAAGTCATCACTTATAAGGGACGCATACCAGAAAATTCTGTAGTTATCCCTGGGACTGAAAATAAAAAATTTCCCGCTGGTCATTACGGCGTTCCTGCAGCACTCATTATTGGTCAGCGCAAAGAATCGACAAATCAAAAAACTTCGTTAAACCAAGCTTTACGCGAATACAATGTCAGTGTTTAAACCAGATTTATTATCGTTTTAATAAAATTGCAGGTTGAATTTTAAGCGTGGCCTTTGCTGGAAAATAGCAACCTAAAAAGGCCAAACCACTTATTGATAAAATGACGATGGCTGCGAATTGCAAATTGACTAAGGCTGGAATGCTTGAATCATAATAATAATCAGGAAGTACTTTCAGCGGATAGAATTGCAAATAATAGCTGACAGCTAGGCCAATCAAAGAGCCGACAATTAACCCCGACAACGAAATCCATAATCCCATTTTTGTAAATAACCATAAGGTTTTTTTATCAGACAGCCCTAAGGTTTTGATAATCGCAATGTCACGGCGCTTTTGTGTCATCAATAATGCCAACACTGTTAAAATTGACGAAGACGCAATCAATCCAGCAAGTCCCAAGAAAATACCAATCATTGTTTTTTCCATAAATAATGCAAAAAATAAATCTGAATTTTTATCTTGCCAGGTTTCGACTCTGCTAAAAACGTGCTTCATTTGATCTAAAGATTTTTGAATCTGTACAATATCGTCAGAGGATGTCGCCCAGATATGAAAACCTGATATTCGAGACAACCCAGAATTAAATCTTTTTAAACTGATGTTTCGATTGAAAAGTAGAATTTTGGAATCTAAGTCGTACAGATCGGTAATCAAAATCCGCTTAACGATCACCTTTTCAACTGTGGGTGCCTCCATTTGACTTAACAGTAAGGTTTCGGCAGGAATTAAAGTGACCTGATCGCCTTCAAGTAACTGCAATGATCTTGCAAGATCAATTCCAATGGCAATTTCATTTTCTGCCAATAATAAATCATTTTCATATTGATGTATTATACTATTTTTATCTTTCTCTTTAAGAGTTCTTAGTTTTTGGTTCCAAAAATCTAAACCTTCTTGATCATAGCCCGTGGCCTGCGTACCACGAAATTGCCCATCGACAGTTCGAATAATTAAGTCGTAAGAATCAAACGGCAATGCCTTTTCAACTTGATCTGTCTGGATCTCTGAAAATTTAATTTGCGGAGTTAAAGAATTTTTTGTAGGAACACTATAAGCTGTCAGATTTGGATCTAAGGCCAAAATGCGCGATCTGATGTTTTTATTCATGCCATTCATGACAAAAAGAACCACAAAAAAAACAGCAACACTGATGCTGATTGCTAAAAATGATAAGATTGAAATACGACGAACCAATGATTTTGAACGCTCAGAAAGAACAATTTTTTTTAAAAAATAAAAGCTTAAATTTTTTTCTGTCACAATGCAAACAGTATGACGTCATAAATCAAAAATGACTAGCTTTTTTGTATCCTGCATTTTCATCAAAATAAATCAAACCCTCTTCAAGAAAGATCTTGTTGTAGGACAGATGACGTAACGCTGTCGGATGATGATTTGTCATGTAGATATGTCGTAAAAATCCACGTCGTTGCTGATACTGCACTAAATCCATAAATTGCAGCCAATTGAATTCAGACAGCCCCATGGCTGGATCTTCAAGGATTAAAACTTGTGCGATCTGCGCGACGGCTTGAATCAAAAAAATGATTTTTTGCATCTCGTAGCTTAAGTTTTTAATCTGAATATCTTGAATATCCTGCAATTCAAATTGATCTAAAATATCATAATTATTCATATTCTTTTGTAATGGGGAAAGCACAACAGCCACTGTCTTTTGACGGTCACACATGTGATTTTCAAAATAACACGATAAAATTGGTTTCAAATCAATTTCATTTTCATTCGAAAACACATTTTGCCCATTCCATAAAATTCGACCTGAATCACAATTCAGTCGTCCGGCTAATAATTGTAAAAAATAAACTGCATTTTGTGGGTTCGAAGATTCAACAATCAAAGTTTCGTCCATAGGTAAACGGATATCCACGGCTTGCAAAATGGCTTCCTTACTAGAGCCCTTAACTGTCACATTATCTAAATAAATTTCATCAATTGAATTTTGCTGTAAAATCGCATCAGCTTCGTTTCTTAATTTAAGTATTTTTGCCATGATCACTGATCGGATCAATCTGAGATAACTTAAATTTTTGTTAAATTTCAGTTCAATTTTATGAAGCAACTAGACCTAAGGCATAGTAAAAAATAGATTTAATGACCTCTAAAACCAAATCCCAAAC
>JAYVKY010000337.1:0-7040 GCA_043767965.1 Pseudobdellovibrionaceae bacterium | reverse complement strand
TGATGTATTTGGCCGCTTTTGGTTTTGGGTTTGGTCGGTATATCCCGCCGATCGAGGGCCTGCCATTTATCGACTTTTATTTCCCAGGATTTTTATGCTCGACAGCGATGATGGTCTGTTATTTTGAATCGACATATCCGAATTATACAAAACTGACGCATCAAAAAATATTCGCGACAATGTTGTTGTCACCGCTTACGCATCGGCAAATCGCGCTAGGTGAAATTCTATGGTCCGCAACAAAAGGTATGATTGGTGTCATCGGTGTGATGATTGTTTCAATATTTTTTGGTTTATATAACGCACATTTTATTTTTATATTACCAATACTATTTTTGCTTGTTCTTGTTTTTTCAGCGTTCGGTTTAATTATTGTATCACTAGCAAAAAATTATGACTCGTTTGTATTTTCAACTTCGGGGTTTATTATTCCGCTATCGCTTATTAGCGGTACTTATTTTTCATTAAAAGATATGCCACAACTAATTCAGTGGCTGGCTTATATATTCCCCTTGTCGCACGCCGTGCAGTTAACGAGACATATTTTGAATCAAAGAATAGATTTTTTGACAGATGGTTTTCACCTGGCGATTCTCGTGATATATGCTGTGATCTTGATTTTCTTTGCAGATAAATTATTTAGAAAAAAAATGATTAATTAAGATCTTCTGCGACCATTTCGTTAATTTCTTCTTCAGATAATATTTCGCTGTGCTCAGCATCTGTTTTTTGTAAAAGTCCTGCCTGTAAAAACGAATCTAATTTTGCCAATGATGATACATATTGCTCTTCGTTTAAAGATTTGTATTTATACATATTATTAATAATTTGGGAAAGTCTTTGGCGAGCAAACTTTGTTAAATCTTTTCTAAAATAAGACTGTGAATACTTTTCTGGATTGGGTAAGATCATGGCCAAAAACGCAGACTCAACGGGGTCCAGATCTGTTGCAGACTTTTTAAAATAAAATGCGGCGGCAGGTTTAATGCCATAGATATTTTTGCCAAATTGTACGACATTTAAATATTTTTCTAAGATTTCTTTTTTATTTAAAGTGTTCTCTAATTTAACTGTAATTAGGGCTTCGATACCTTTGCGTACAAAGTTTTTATTTTTTGACAAAAACATATTTTTTGCCAACTGTTGGCTAATAGTTGAACCACCACAGACAATGTGCCCTTTCTCTTTCATTTTTTCGAGACAATGTTCGATCCCCTCTGAATCAAAGCCATGGTGTGTGTAAAAAGCCGAATCCTCTGTTAAAATAATTGTTCGTTGTAGGTAATTTGATATATTTCTAAGTGGCACATAGTTTTTATTTTGTGGACACAAATCAACTTCAAACATTGAAGTTATTAGACAACCTTTAATTTCAGTGTCAGAAGGTATTTGCACCCAAATATAGGCGCTTACAATGAATATTAGCACAATGGACAGCAGCATTACTTTTTTAAACAATTTCATAACTTCAAATACCCATTATCTTTCATCCAGCGCACGCTGGCTTCTATAGCGGCTATTGAAGGTGAAGGTAAGAATTGAATTTCATTTTTTGCTTTTGTTGAATCGAACCAGTGATACATACTGGCCGTGTAAGCGTTTTCTTGACTGATGCCAAAGCCAAAAGTATCACCGATAAAACCTAACGTATGCAGTATAAAATTTGGTAAAGCAATTCTGGGTGCTTTAACGCCAGCGCAATCTGCAATAATTTCAAAAAGATTTTTGATAGTTAAGTTATCACCGCCCAAAATATAACGCTGTCCAGATTTTCCAAATTTTGTCGCTTTGATAATACCATCGACGACATCATTCACGGCGACAACATTGACGCCACCCTTAGTATAAAATGGAAATCGACCTTGCGCGACTTTAACTTGTGTTTTACGACTATTTTTTTTTGCGTCTGCTGGGCCATAAATTGTGCCGGGATTAACACAAATTGCATTAATTTTTTTTGCGGCAGCAGCCGACATTACAATTTTTTCAGCTGCGTGTTTTGTTTCAAAATAACCTAAATTCAAATTTGCAATTTCATAGTTCGAATTTTCATTTAACACAATTGGTTGAAAACTGGCACCAATAGCAACGACTGATGATAAATGCAGAAGCAGTTCAGTCCTTAGTTCTTCGCAAATTTGAACAACATTTTTCGTGCCTTGAACATTAACTAAATCCATGTGTTCGCGTTCACTTTTTTTATAGGCAACAACACCTGCTAAATGATAGACATGGTTTTGATTTTTAAAAGCTTCCCTAAGTGATGATAAATCTGTGACATCACCATAAGCGTAGTTAACTTTTGTGCCTGCCAGTTCTGAAATATCACTCTTTTTTCGAACAAGTGCTGTGACATTATGGCCTTCGGCCAATAATTTTTTACAAAGCCAAGCGCCTAAAAAGCCATTGGCCCCAGTGACAATTGAATTCATAGTGGATCTTTTCTAAAATATGTTAAAGCTTTAATGCACAAATAATAAAATAAATAGCCCCATAAAATTCCGATGAGTCCTCCGGCAATAATATCAGATGGGTAGTGAACGCCATTATATACACGTGAATAACTAACTACGGCGGCAATTGAAAATATAATTAGTTTTGTTTCGGGAAAAATAAAACTTATAAATGTCGCGAAGGTAAAGTTATTCGAGGCATGGTTTGAATAAAAACTGGTGTTTTCACTTGCGGGGCTACGTTGAATAGCGCTAGTTTCGATATTTTGAAATGGCCTTGGTCGATTAAAAGCTCTTTTAACCTTGCTACCCGAAAAATCATTTGTTGCAACTGCCAGAATTAGAAACAAAAAATACACCAGACCTTTGCTTTTAAATTTATACAACAATGATAAAAGTAAAATTGTGATGACAGTAATAGAAAATATTTTGTTATAATGTAAATCAGTGATCGCAGGCATCAGCCAGTCGAAAAATGAATTTGCCGCTGATTGGTTGATCAGTTTAAATAAAAAAATATCAATCGTGTTTATAAATACCATTAGGTCTTAAGTCTAGAGGAACTGAATATAAAAGTGAATGATAATCTATTTCATGTCAGACTTTGATCTATGGACAGAGCAACATTTCTAGGACTTTTGATTGGCGTGGGCGGGATTCTTGTGGGCAACTATATTGAAGGTGGCCACGTTGCCTCGTTGTTGCAAAGCACTGCATTTTTGATTGTTATCGCTGGTACATTTGGTGCGGTATTAGTTTCAAATCGCACTAAAGATTTAAAAACAGGATTTCAATTGTTTAAAGAAACATTTCGTGATTTCGAGGTTGATTTTGACACCCCTATCAATGAAATTTTAGATTGTGCAAAAACCGCAAAAAAAGAATCTTATTTAGCCCTAGAATCGAAAGTTAACGGTTTAAAAACTGATTTTTTAAAACCCATAATAAGAAATATCGTCGATAGCGTTGATGTGAATTTAATTCGCGAGATATCAGAAACTCAAATTGAAAAAGAAGAAGAACGTCTGATGAGCGCCAGTAAAATATGGTCTGATGCCGGCGGGTATTCACCGACAATAGGAATTATTGGCGCAGTTTTGGGTTTGATACATGTGATGGGGAATTTATCGGATACTTCAAAATTAGGTGCAGGTATAGCGGTTGCATTTGTTGCGACTGTGTACGGAGTTGGTTTTGCGAATCTTATTTTTTTACCAATTGCGTCTAAAATTAAAAAAAATATTTCTGTACGTATTCGACAAAAACAAATGATCTTAGAAGGAGCATTGATGATCAGTGCGGGAATTCACTCGAATTTAATTGAACAAAAGTTAATTGCGTACCGTAAAACAAAATAACTAAAATTGGCAAAAAAACAAATTATGGCAAATAAATCTAAAAAACACGATGAGCATGACAACCACGACAGGTGGCTCGTTTCGTATGCAGATTTTATTACTTTGTTATTTGCTTTTTTCGTTGTGATGTATGCGACATCAACAAACAATCAAGATAAGCAAAAATCTTTTGAAAAATCAGTGCGTATGAATTTGAAATTAGTCGGTGGTTCGGGTGAAGGCTCAGGCGACGATACGGGCCAAGGCCTTTTAGGTGCCGGCAGTGAAAATAAAGATGTTGTTATACCACTTGAAGGCTTCCCCAAGGGCAAAGGCGCAGGCGAAACTCAAGATTACATTAACCGCTTCATTGATAAAAAAATGGACCCTGCAACCAAAGAAGCTATTCAAAATACCAGACACGATGCGATCGGAGTTCGAATTTCTCTGGCATCAGCTCAATTTTTTAATGCGGGCGGTACAAAACTGAAAGTGACTTCACTGAAGGCCCTAGATCAAATTGCAACTCTTCTTAAAGAGAGCGATAAAAAAATTATTATCGAAGGGCACACCGATAATACATCTGTCGGTAAAAATTCAGTCTTTGAAACAAATTGGGAACTGGGCGCCTTAAGGGCCACAAGCATTGTCAGATACTTATTAAAATATCATCAGTTCGATCCCAAAAGATTGGCGGCTATTTCTTATGCCGATACAAGGCCACTCAAAACTAACGACACTGAAGAAGGTCGTTCTTCAAATCGCCGTATCGAAATTTATATTGTGATGGATGATAAAGATTCAGAGTACTAACTTTCACGATTATATAACCTATAACCGTGAAAATTACTAATAATTTACAATTTTTCACGATTATATTGACATAAACAGTGAAAAATGCTGTAATCTGACAATGTCTAAGAAACTAAGCTCTTACGGTCGAATCAGCTTGCTACGTCAGCGCTATTTTCAATCTGCACTACATAAAGAAAATATTTTAAAACTTATTTTAGAAGTCGAAGTTTCGGACCAAGTTTACAATTCAAATGCGATTGAAAACAGTACTTTATCCCTTGAAGAAACCGAAAAAATTCTGCAACAAATTGACTTGGACAGATTTATTTCAGAACGTGAAATTTTCGAGGCCAAAAATTTAGCCAGAGTCGTTCATTTTGTCGATCATAAAGCTAAAAAAAATGAGCTTGATCTGGAAATGATTTTGCTATTGCATAAAATGCTGATTTCAAATATTCGTGATGACGTTGCTGGCCGATTTCGCATTAAAAATGAATTTGTTCGCGTCGCAAATCATATTGCACCTGCACCATCTGAAGTCATATCACGGCTTGAAAAAATGTTGATCGAATATCAATCTTCTGCTCATGAAAATATAATTAAACGCATAGCCAGGTTGCATTTAAATTTTGAATACATTCATCCTTTTGTCGATGGCAATGGCCGAATAGGTCGAATTCTTAATAATTTCATGCTTATACGTGAAGGGTATGTTCCAATAAATATCAAATTCATTGACAGAAAACTGTATTATTCGGCATTCAAGGAATTCGACCAAAAACAATCTACAATAATTATGGAAGAAATTGTCGCCAAAGCCTTAACTAACAGTTACTTTAAACGGTTAGCTTATTTAGAAGAAAAGAAAATTATAACATTGTTAGAATTTGCGAAAAATAAAAAACTATCACATTCGAATTTAATCAATAAAGCACATCGACAAACAATCGAAGCTTTTCTTGAAAAGGGAATCTGGAAAATTGGCGTCGAACACGGCGCTACGGCAGTTAAATCAAAGACAAAAGTAAAGGACAGAAAAAAATCATGAAAAAATTAATTTTAATTATCGCGGCTACTTCATTTTTCTTAGGGTGCGCGACAACGCCCGAAGACGCAGGCATCAGTGAAGAAGAAATTAATGCTGAATCGGCAAAAGCCTATGTCGAAGTCAAATCAAAGTCAAAAATTTCAACTCACAAAGAATGGACTGCAATGGTTCAGCGCGTATCGCAAAGAATCGCGCAGTCGTCGGGTAAAAATTATCAGTGGGAACATGTTTTAATTGAAAGTCCCGAAGTGAATGCATGGTGTATGCCTGGCGGAAAAATGGCAGTCTACACCGGGATTATGAAAGTTGTAAAAACTGAGGCGGCTCTTGCGGTAGTGATGGGGCACGAGGTTGCGCACGCAACTTTGCGCCATGGATTACAAAATTATGCCCGAGCCAAAAACGAAAATCTGACGGGTTTAATTGTTGGTGGTGCTGCAGTGATTGGCGGACAATTGCTTTGTAAAACTGAACAGTGCCGACAGCTCAGTCAAATTGGTGGTGCCGCGGCAGGTTTAGCGGTTACTTTTTTTAATCGAAAATTTTCACGCGAAGATGAAAGCGCTGCTGACCAAGAAGGTCAGCTTTACATGGCGCGTGCAGGATACGCTCCCGCAGAGTCGATTCATTTATGGCAGCGAATGTCAGCGGCCAGCGGCGGAAATTCACCACCAGAATTTATTTCAACGCATCCTTCAGACGAACATCGACAAAGTAATCTGGCTGCTTGGTTGCCACAGGCCCAAGCCGAATACGAAAAAGCCCCGCTCAAATTTGGTTTGGGCGAGGCGATTCGGTGATCAGCATTTTTTAAATTATTTATGAAATTAAACGCATTCTAATAGTTTTTCGAGCCATTCTTTTGCAGAAATGGTTTTATCTTTTCGAAAGCTTTCTGCCGCGTTCGTTAAAGCTTTTTCTAGGCTGTCCGTTTTTTCAACTTCGGATTTTGCTGCTGCTAAAAATTCAGCCGCGCCAGGAATTGTATCTAGGTTTTTTTCAGTAATTTGAGCCAACAATTTCGCATCTGTTTCACTTCGTACACCGCCACTTAATTCAACCACTGTCGCCAAAGCTTTAACATCTTTTTTATCGGCTAAACGCGTAATCGAAACTAATAAATCTACGTTGCCCTGGTGTAATGCGCGCTCAATGTTTGACTCTAATCCGCTCATTTTAGCAATTCCTGCGATTGATTTAGATACGCCGGAAATATAATCTTTATTTTCTTTTGTTGTGTGGTTGGCCATAACTTTTTTGGCTTCCTCGCGTTTAATCTCAACTGGCTTGCTAGGTGCTGCCATCAGGCTTACAGAGATTAAAAAAGCAGTTGTGAAAATAATTTTTTTGTTCATAAGTATCTCCTTGTATTTGTTTTTAGTCATATATTTACTATATAATTCTAGT
>JAYVKY010000336.1:0-7987 GCA_043767965.1 Pseudobdellovibrionaceae bacterium | reverse complement strand
TTCAGAAATGCATGAATTATAAGAAATGGTATCAACCGCAAGATCATATGCAAACGGGGCCACCTTTGTTGACTGATCAACAATATCTTGCAGTTTTGTCGGACTACCTAAGATACCAACCCCTTGAGGTGCACACGAAAATAAATTCAAGCCATGTAAAAATAAATTAAAATAAACTATGCATTTAAAAAATGGCTTAGAAAAAAGCACGGGCCTTGACATAACATTCATACTAACACGTTCCGTTACTAAACTCATATAAACTGGGATTCCTGTATCAATATGATATATATAAATGATGAAAATTTTAATTTATTTAACCATCTTCTTGACTAAAGTCCATTTAGCGTTGGCCTATATTCCTACGCTAAATTTTATTTTAAATAAAACAACATCAACAACAGGCCGGCAAATAATTTCAATCGACCAAAATGTCATATTTAAAGTTGGTAACGAGCAGGCTGTTGTTCAAGAAATATGGTTGATTGAAGGCGATAAAAATTTAAAATTATCAGCTAAAGGTCAGGGATCTTTTCTTCAGAATATTAATCTGCACTATCTGTATAATGCTAAAAACAGAACATCAATGGTAGCTAAAAGTAAAATTTCTACTGCGATGTCTACAGATTTTTTTGAAAAATTATTATTTATCAGATCTACAGATTCATTTAAAAACCACCTGAAGGAACTTTCTATTTCTAACCAAGTGCGTTTTTCAAGAGCCGATGGCCGAATAACATTCGCAATTGGCGATCCCTCCGGTTCAAAATTAAACCCCCAAATTTGGATCGATCAAGATGAATTTGTAATACGAAAAATCAGGCTGCCCTCTGAAGTTGAAGTCGATCTTTCCGATATCGTACAGGTTTCAAATGACTTGTGGATTGCGAAATCACAAACTATAAACTGGGCCGGTTTGCAAGTGCAGGTTAAAGTTAAAAATATTTCTACAAAAACCGGCGCAACACTTGCAAATTTTTATCCACAAAATTTTGACCAACCTAGTGAACTTAGTTTTTCAAGTAAAAGTGTCCTGAACGAAGCTATAGATCAATTTTACAAGAGGTTTCGATGACCGAAACTCATCTCCAAGCAATCCTTCAGGTTGCTGTTGATGCTCCATTTTTAGAAAACTTAACTTATTTGCAGAACCCCGATTGCCCTGTCAGTCGTGGTGACATCGTGAATGTTCCTCTGGGCAAAAGAAACGTAAAAGGTTTTGTAGTTAGCGACCAGGTTTTAAAGGACATTACTGATTCAAAATATAAACTGAAGCCAATCATTTCAATTGATACCGAGTGGCCAAAACTGCAAAATCCATTTTTGAAATGGCTTGAATGGATTGCCGAATATTATATTCATCCACTAGGCCAAGTTATTCAGCTGAGCTTCCCGCCCCTTCGGAAAACAACACAAAAGCGTAAATCAAATCGCCCCCCCGTCGTTCCAAATTTAGAAAAAACAAAAAAACCAGAACTTACGCCCGAGCAAAAAAAATGTGTTGATCAAATTGTTATTGATCAACATTTCGCCGTACATTTAGTACACGGTGTGACTGGCTCAGGAAAAACAGAAATATATTTGCGCCTTTTTGAAAAATGCATTAGTGAAAATAAAAAAGGTCTTTTTTTGGTTCCTGAAATTTCACTAACCCCACAACTTGTGAATCGATTTGTTGAACGCTTTGGCGATCAGGTTGCGGTGCTGCATTCGCAACTGACTGACAGAGAGCGTACAAATCAGTGGTGGGAAATCATCGAAGGAGAGAAAAAAATTCTGATCGGAGCCAGATCAGCTTTATTTTGCCCACTTCAAAATTTAGGTCTTGTCGTTGTTGATGAAGAACATGAATCCAGCTTTAAGCAAGATGAAAAGTTGAAATACCATGGTCGCGATTGCGCCGTAATGCTTGGTAAATTTTCAGAATGCCCCGTTATTTTAGGCTCTGCAACGCCCAGCCTTGAATCATGGAAAAATGCTATTGAAAAAAAATATATCTTACACACTTTGCAATCTCGTGTTGCTGATCGGCCGTTGCCTGAAATTGAAATTGTTGACTTGAGGCTTGAAAAAGAAAACCCACAACGACCGTATAAATTACCATTTTGGCTATCGCATTCTTTATACAAAAAGATGCTGGTTGCAATTGAAAACGAAGAACAGGTCGCCCTGCTTTTAAATCGTCGTGGTATGGCAAATTTAATTTTTTGCCAAAGCTGCGGCTATTCAGCTGATTGCCCCAACTGCGATATCAGTTTAACTTTGCATGCAAAAAGCCACCTGGTCTGTCACTATTGTGATTATCATCAAAATTATACATTGAAATGCCCATCGTGTTTGGGCGGCGAGCTAACAGCTCTGGGTCTTGGTACAGAACTTATTGAAACAGATTTAAAAAAATTATTTCCTGATTTAACGATTGCCAGAGCTGATCGTGATGAAATTCAAAGCCGCCTGGATATGGAAAATTTAATTTCCGACATGGAATCTGAAAAAATTAATATTTTGATAGGTACGCAAATGATCGCTAAGGGGTTAGATTTCCCTAAGTTAAATCTTGTTGGGTTACTTTTAGCAGACGTGGGTTTTAACTTACCCGATTTTCGCGCCACAGAAAAAAGTTTTCAATTGATCACGCAAATGAGTGGTCGCTCGGGCCGCCACGTAAAAGAGGCTGGCACCTCTGGTCAGGTTATTGTTCAAACCTACAACCCAGACCATGAATCTTTGTTTTTTTCAAAAAATCATAATTACTTAGGATTTGTTCAAAATGAACTTCAAGCCAGGCTGCCTCTGAACTATCCACCATACCAAAAAATGATTTCATTTAGAATACAGTCGATGTCGCAAGAGCTTGCTCAGCAAACAGTACAATTAATCAAATCACGTGCTCACACGTTGCAACAAAAATTTTCAGAACATTACAGCGGATTGCAAATTTTGGGTCCAGCCACAGCCCCCTTGGCAAAGCTTAAAAATAATTATCGCTTCCATATGATTTTGAAATCTGAAAAAAGTAATTTACTAAATACTTTTGCTAGACGTCTACTTGCAGATGAAAAATGGATTCCGTCAAAGGTCAAGGTCATCGTAGATGTTGACCCCGTCAGCCTGTTGTAAAATACTAAGAACGTGAGCAACGGCGAAAATAATCAAAATTCAAAATCTTTATCTATAAAAGGCAAGGGCAGCTATTTAATCGCACTTGAAAGAGCCAAAGAAGATCGAAAGCTTAAGTTATGGCACAGTCGTCTTGCTTTTACAAAAAAGGGTCATACCTTTATGCAGGGCAAATTGTTTTCTGAAGCGGCTGTGGTTTACGAAAAATATTTAAAAATTTTAGAACTCGTTTTTGAGGCCCAATCAGGCCAACTCACGCCAGACCATTTTAAAGAATCTGCGCGAACAGCTGAATTATCTATTGTCACTTCTGTTTATTGGGATCTTTTGCGTATTTATGACACCAGTGATGCTTACGGAGATCGTCAACGTAAAGCGGCCTTACAACTTAGTAAATTTGCACCGTTAACACCTGTGTTTCCAGATCTTCTGCGCAAAGCTCAAATTTTTCAAAAACAATGTCGCCACCCAGAAATTGTAAAATCATTTATTAACTCTGCCACAAAGTCTCGACCACGATGTTTTATTGCCACTAGCGCATTCCAATCACCTGTTGCCACCGAAGTTCAGATTCTTAGGCATATTCGTGATCAGCATTTAAAAAATTCAAATCTGGGACGCAAATTTATTTTTTTCTATTATAAAATTTCCCCGCGACTCGCATGCGCTCTTGATAAGCACGAAAGCCTAAAAGGCCCCATCAGGCTTATTTTGCGGCTTGTGATCAAATGCGTTAGTTAGTTTTTTAGAATAGTTTTTGTTGCAACTCGCACAGATTTTTTTATCGTTACAGATAGATCTATACAACACGGCTAGAACTCAAGGAACACGAGGACTTCATCATGCATATCTACGATTATATTATTATTGGGTCAGGTTTAACAGGTTTAACAATCGCTTCAAAAATTTCGCAAGAAACTAAAAATATTTTGATTTTAGAATCTGAAACACAAATTGGTGGCGCCAACAGATCGGCCAGCCTGCAAAATCAGACCATAGAAAACGGGCTCAGATTTTACCCCAGTACAGATCTGGCAAACAATACTATTTTACAACTTGAAGATTTCTTGAATATTAAATTAATTAAATCTATCAAAGAAAATCATCCAGAAACTTATGAGGCCAGCGGCTTTAAACCGTTTGTTGGCTTTGGCGATCGTTCGCCCGAATTCTATGACCAATTATCTTATTTTTTAAATGCTAAAGAAACTGAACTCACCTTACCAGTTCATCAAATTATTAATTTAATAAAAGATAAATTTTTGGGCGAAGTTCAATTGCGCAGTTACGTAACAAAATTTAATTTTGCGGACGATAAATTAACTCATGTAACTGTAAATGGCACAAAACAAATTTATGCAAATAATTTTGTTTTTACAGGCAATGTCCGTGATTTAACACTACTTATGCCCGACGAATTTTTGGGCGCACGGGCTAAGGCCAAATTAAAAAAAGATACAGCTTGGCTGGGCTTGTGTTTGGATTTATTTCATGACATGCCACCAGAACTAAATACTATCGAAAAAAATAATTTATTTATTCTTAACGGCACGACCGATGACGATATCGGGCCTTGTGTCGGCCGATTTAATCCAAAAATCAACGACCCTACAAATACTCAAAAACAAATCTCGCAGTGGATGGCATTTGTTGATATCGATACTGCCGAAGAAACTGAAAACATCGCTGAAGTTTTAAAAAAAATGAAGCGTCAAATTAAGCGCGCTTTCCCCGAAATGGTTGACCATATCAAGGCCGAGCGTTTATTTATCTCGTCACCACTTTCCTGTGGTGAAATTAAATTAAATTCAAACGGCACACTCAACAAAGTTGATAACCTATGGATCGCGTCCCCTCAGGTCAGTCAGCACCCGAATTTATTAGGCTCAGTGTTACAATCACAAATGACTTTGGCTGCGCTGGGGTTTGGAACAGCACCGATGACAAAGGGTGAATTACCCTATGACCAAGAATCTTTAGGTACCCATGATGGGGCAGTTATAACCATATAACGTAAAATTTTAAATTAAAAAAATCTAAATTTCTAATAACTTATCGAGCAAGTTTCTTATGTTTTCTATATTCCCTGCGCATATAGAAAATACTGCTGCTGGCGATCAAAAATAATATTCCTGATAAACTCATCAGTATTGAATTTCTTGAGACAATTAGGGCATAGCACGCTAAGATCCCACATATGTGTGGTTTGTACTCGTAGAATAATTTTTCCATACTTTCCCCCTGCTCTGTGCACAGCAATTTCAGATCCCAAAAAATCAACCTCAAAGTCAATACATCGACATTAAAAATACATAACTGAATAAATTTTGATGAAATTTTAATAAAATATGTTCTTTTCATGAGTCATTCCAATACAGTAAGGCTTAGGTGTCTATTTTTTGCAGGCGTATCTTTTTTCTACGCTTCATTTTGAGTCGACATGTCTATTGTGATTTCTGGGTGTCACCATTAAACCATACCAATAAACAGCGTTGACTGTCCATTATTGGTATGCTTTAATAAATTTATGGGGCCAAAATGAATCATGTTAGGCAACGCTATGCTTTGATGCTTTTACTTAAAAAACTTAAATTTTCACCTGTTGTTTTGATTCAGGGCCCGCGCCAAACAGGCAAATCGTTTTTAGTCAAAAAATTAATCCCAGAAAAAATACAAACTGTTTATAAAACACTGGATCTGGCTGCGACTAAAAACTTTGCAACAGAAAATCCAGATACCTTCGTTCGCGACATCGAACCTGATCAGATCCTTATTGTCGACGAAGCACAGAAAGTTCCCGCAATTTTTGACAGCGTCAAAGCTGTCGTCGATGAACAGCGCAGACCGGGGCAGTATATATTATTAGGCTCGACCGAATTTTCAAAACTGACGAATATTCGGGAATCACTTACGGGCCGCGCTTCGCGGTTAAAAATATACCCGCTGACTTTATCTGAATCTAAATATTTACCGCTGAACACAAGTGCCGATTTTATCAACGCTATACCACGAGTATCCAGGGCAGACTTAATGAAATATTTAAAAAATGGCGGCATGCCAGGAATTTTTGGTATTAAAAGTGATAACGAAAAACTAAACGCTTTAAAGGACTGGGTCGAGTTAACAGCTGAGCGTGATGCTGTTAATTTTAAAAACACAAAAATTGATTCAGATCTTATATTCAGAATTTTAGCATCTGTAGCAACGCTTGACGATACATCCGCTGGCGGACTCAGTAAACATTTGCGAACAGACTTGCGAAAAATTAATACGCATCTAAATGTTTTAACAACGTTGTTTGTATTGAATAAAATTGAACCATATGCAACCAGTACGGGTAAAGCGCAGTACTTCTTATGTGATGTGGGGTTTTTAAATTATTACGACAGCACATTTGAAAAAAAAATTAAAACATGGGTCGCCCAAGAGTTGATCGCACAGATTTCTTATTCCGCACAAGACCATAAAAAAATATACTATTATCGATCAGCCAAAGGCAAAATTTTGGATTTTATTATTTGCGATAAAGAAAATGTTGAAACTTGTTTTAAAATTATTCCTGACGAAATATCACAATCAAAACAATATGAATTGTTACGGTCATTTAAAATAAAAAATTCAACTTATTTCACGAAAAATACGAAATTGATCGTCTTGTCTGGTACTTTACAAAAAATGAAAGATGAAAATATTCAAATTTACCCTTGGGAATCAATCGCTTAAATAATTAATTTGTACGGTTTATTATTCCACGCTCAATTTGATGAGCCAAGAATCCCTCAAGCGGTGGGCTAAAGCTAAGTGACCGATCTATTTTTTCACGACCATATTTAATAATTAGTTTTGGCATGATTTCGTCGATAAAGGATGGGGTCAGGATTTTAACTCCTTCCCAATTACAAACGATATTTTCATTTTTTGTAAGGGCCGTTTCAATTTTTTCAATGATTATTGGAATTCCAGAGTTATCTCTTTTTGTGCAGAACTCGCCGGCGATTTCTAAAAAATTAATTGTCATAGGCCAAGCTCGGATTCATGAACTTGTATAATAATACAATTCATTTTGATATCACTCTTCAGTGCTTTTTCAAAAAAAACACTGCCATCCTGAATAACCATACCTGAGTTACTTGCCAGCAAACAGGTGGCATTTTTTTCTTTTATGAACTTAGATAAATAGTATAAACCCATACCTCGACCGATAACACCGGTTCCAGTAATACCTTCTTCTAAAGAGATTCTTAAAATCGAAGAACTTGATTTGCCTTTAATGTCTTGAAGCCGAACATTATGAGGTACTGTATTGTGAATACCTTCACCGTGATCAATAATTACAAATGTAAAATAGTTTATTTTTTTATCATAATAAAAATCTACATTAGTTTTTCCGTGCTCTTGGCTGTTAATGAGCAGTTCTTCAAGTACAACGAGCAAGTCCTGGCTTTTTATTCCCGTTTCTATATAAAAATTGAAAAGTTTTTTTTCATCAAATTCAAAAATTTTTTTTAGATAAATTTTATTATTTACCAATGACTGCAGTATATCTTCTAGGAAGTTCATATGTATATTATGGCATTTGATAACGTTTAATGACTAGAAAAATAAACAAGAAATGGTGGCCAGAAGTGGATGCGTTTCTAACTAATTGTTTTGGATTTAGTTTAACAGCCTAAATCACAATCTCTTGTATGGCTTGATACAGACCTTAGCCAATAAATTTTACTATTTTGCACTTCAGAAAATATTGCTATCGTCCTAAGTAGCTGTAATTACGCAGTTTTTTCATTTCGTTGCTTTTTAACTTAAATAACTGTAAACTAGTTTGTAATACAAACCGATAAGTAAGAAACAAGGAGATTTTATGCCA
>JAYVKY010000335.1:0-2357 GCA_043767965.1 Pseudobdellovibrionaceae bacterium | reverse complement strand
TTGGATCAAGCCAAGCTGCATATACATAACCCCCAAGAGGCCGATGAATTTTTAAAAAGTTACGGATTTGATTTATCAGTGAATCATGACCTGAAGCGACTTTGGTATTTTCATCGCCGAGCCGTGGTTTTACTGACAGAGAAATTAAATTTTAAAATGGATGAAATTCCTGAAAAAGTGCGTGATCCTGAAAAGTTGATTGATCTGCGAAATTTATTAATCTGGGCATCGCAAAGTACAGATACAAGTCTACAGAAGTGGTCTTGTGCGTTGTTAAGATGTCTTCATGTATTTATTCATTCAGAAACTGATTTATTTAGTTTTTATGCTGAAGAAATACAAAAGCAAATTTTGATTCCATTTGAAAACTCTATCATCCAAGAGGATGAACTGTATTTAAGGTCTTTTAAAAAAGAAGGCCACTCTCAAATAAAACTTATGAACTTTCAATCTAAGCCCTTTAAGACATCATCAAGTACGGTCATTAAGCTTTTGGCTAAACCAGATGCTGTCGCGATGAAAGTTTTTGACAAAGTGGGCGTGCGCTTTGTGACAAATACTATTTTTGATTCTTTTCAGGTCATCAGGTTTCTTGTTGAAGAAAATCTAATTAGCTTTCCTCATATTATGCCAGATCAGTCATCAAATAATATGTACCCTGTGAAAGAGTTCTTAGAGATGTGTGAAAAGCTTGAAAGAAAACATGGCCCGCTGCACAGATTAGAATCAGAAAAAATAGATCGTTTACTTAAAAAGCAACTTGAAATTTCGTCATCTGGGTTTTTAAACTTTTTCCGAAAAGAAAATGCATTTTCAGCTATTGATTTTAAGTATATTAAATTTATCACTCGTAAATTAATACGTATTCAAGCCCCGAACAAAGATGAATTTAGTTTTTTTTATCCGTTTGAAGTTCAAATTCTAAGTAAAGATTCTTTTGACAAAATGCAGTCCGGCGATTCAAAGCATGACGCTTATAAAAATCGTCAAATCGAAGCTGCGCGCGAACGAATTTTTCCAATGGCGACATCAAAATGATTTTAATCTGTATGTCGCGGTCGATTTTTATGACATTCTTTTTTTTAATACATACAGTGTTTTTTAGCAGTATTGGATTTGTTTTCAACCTGCTTTTAAATTCTAAAAAAATTGACGATCAAATTATTTCAAGTTGGGCCAGACTGACGTGCTGGAGCTTTGGCGTAAAGGTGAATGTTCATAATGCAGAACAAATACCCCAAGAGGGGTGTTTGTTTTTATTTAATCATTCGAGTTATTTTGATATTTTTGCACTTGCTGCAAGTTTTAAAAATATCCGTTTTGGGGCAAAGACTGAACTGTTTAAAATCCCTTTTTTTGGCCCAGCCATGCGACGTGCTGGGACTTTGCCAATTGCGCGCAATAATCGTGAAGAAGTTTTTAAAATATATGAAGAAGCAAAAATGCGGTTTATGGCCGGAGCAAAATTTGCATTATCACCCGAAGGGGGCAGATTTTATGGTGATAATTTAGCACCTTTTAAAGCAGGCCCTTTTGTTTTTGCAATGTCGGGCGGTGTGCCGCTATTACCAGTGGTGATTATTGGTGCTTATGAGGTGTTACCAGCATCGTCATTTTTAACAAATTGGCGTCGATGGAAAACACAAATTGATATCTATGTTTTAGATCCGGTATCGACAAAAAATTATAAGACAGACGAGAGAAATATTTTGCAAAAAATAGTGTACGATCAAATGAATCCAATTTGGACAAAATCCAAAAAAAAAATAAATTAAATTTTTACAACTTTCCAATCCTGAGTATAGACCGGGGTTTGTACTTTGATGATACGGCTGCCGATATCCAAATCGACTTCGACTTTGAATGGTATTATGGTTTTAATTTTTTTGACTTGTATGCGTTTAGGATTAAAACCGATTCGCTCAGAGATGGCTTCAGATAATTTTTCAATTTGAATATAGTTTTCAAAAGTTTGTCCACCATCGATACTTTTGTAATTTCCGGCAAAAATCAAATATTCATTATAAAATAAGACGGGGCCAGAATAGTTTTTAAATTGTTCGATCTCTGTCCAATTTTCGCCGTCTTGAGTGATATATAGACCATCCGCGCTGGCGACGGCCTGACGTTGATTTTTAGGATTAAATGATACAAACGATATTTCTTTTGCCAACAAGTCATCTATTTTTAAATTTCGTTTTACTTTAGATATGGAATTTTTTTTTTTTTGCCAATAGACAACTCCATGGCCTTTAATTTGACTTTTGTACCACTGGCTAACACTGAGATCGTTTTTTATTTCTAAATTTGTCCAGAGCGGCAGCATTTGATCAGGCTGTGTCACAATGGCTTTTTGG
>JAYVKY010000334.1:0-2921 GCA_043767965.1 Pseudobdellovibrionaceae bacterium | reverse complement strand
CACTTGTTTTTCATCATGCGCTTTAATTACAGAAGATTTACGTATAAATTTTCCGTACTTATCGTGTTTGATCATTCTGTAGACTAATACAGAAATTGTTTTTTGCATTTTATTAGCAACAACTTCACCTTGAAGCTCAACACGGCGGCCGCGATTAGAAACCGTTGGCTCAGCCGTTGTTTTTGTTGTTGTTTTTTTAACTGTTGACATAATTACCTCACACTCTTCTTAACGATCGCCGTATTTAAACGAGCAATGTTTTTACGAACAGTTCTGATCTGAACAGGATTCGTTAATTGTCCTAAAGAGTTTTTCATTTTCATTTCGAATAACTGAGAAATTAATTCTTTTTTTTGCTTAATTAAATCAGTCATGTTTTTGCTTTCAATATCTATAAATTTCATATCCGCCCCTGATTAATCTCGCGCCAAAAATTTTGTTTTAAATGGAAGTTTGTGAGCAGCTCTTAAAAATGCTTCTTGAGCTTGTTCTTTTGTAACGCCATTCATTTCAAATAAAATTTTACCTGGTAAAATACGTGCAACCCAAAATTCTGGATTACCTTTACCGCTACCCATACGAGTTTCTGCTGGTTTTTTTGTAACTGGAAGATCTGGAAATACACGACACCAAATCTTACCGCCACGCTTAATAGTTCTAGAAATTGCGATACGACCCGCTTCAAGTTGACGAGCCGTTAACTTGCCCTCTTCGCTAGCTTGCAATCCAAAATCACCGAAATCTAAATTTGATCCACGATAAGCAAGGCCACGAGATCTGCCGATAAATTGCTTTCTCCATTTAACACGCTTAGGACTTAACACGGTTTACCTCCTGCACATCACGAGTCGATAAAATATCACCTTTATAAATCCAAACTTTCATACCAATAATACCGTAAGCCGTTAATGCTTCCGCAGTTCCGTAATCAATGTCTGCGCGTAAAGTATGCAAAGGTACAGATTTTTCATTGTACCATTCAGAACGAGCAATTTCTGCTCCATCTAAACGACCAGAAACTCTGACTTTAATACCACGAACTCCACCCTTAATTGCCGCAGCAATCGCTTTCTTTAAAGCACGTCTCCATGAGATACGTTTTTCTAATTGTTGTGCAATACTTTCAGCAACCAATTGTGCATCCGTATCTGGCTTGCGAACTTCTTGAATACTTAAGAAAACTTCATTCGTAGTTAATTTTTGAACGTCAGCTTTTAAAGTATCAATGCCAGTACCCTTTTTACCGATAACAACACCCGGGCGAGCAGTGTGAATAATAACTTTTACTTTATTACCCGCGCGCTCGATTTCAATTTTTGAAACTCCCGCGTGTTTAAGTTTTTGTTTTAAATATTTTCTTAATTTAATGTCTTCATGAATGTTATCAAAATAGGCTTGACCTTTTGCGTACCATCGAGAGTCCCAAGTACGAATAACTCCAACACGAAATCCAATTGGATGAACTTTTTGTCCCACTGTTATTTCTCCCCTAATACAACGTTGATATGACTCATTTTTTTACGCACACCAAATGCACGACCTTGAGCTCGTGGTCTGAAACGCTTAAGAACAGGTCCTTGATCAACAGAGATTGATTTTACAAAAAGCTTGTCAGTATTCATCGTTTTCTTATTGTCAGCATTCGCCGCCGCAGATTCGATAAGTTTTTTAACAAGCTCAGCAGTTTTTTTATTCATATAAGTTAACGTCTTAATAGCTTCATCAACAGATTTTCCACGAACTAAATCGACGACTAATCTAGCTTTTTGAGCTCCGACTCTTGCGTATTTTAAAGATGCTTTTGATTCCATATACCCTTACCTATTTCTTAGCTGCAGCTGGAGCGGAAGAAGCTGCTTTCTTCTCTGCATGTCCCGCAAAAGTACGAGTTGGCGCAAATTCACCCAGCTTATGACCGATCATGTTTTCTGTTATGTAAACAGGAACGAACTTTCTGCCATTGTGCACCGCAAAAGTCAATCCAACACAATCTGGTAAAATTGTTGAACGTCTAGACCATGTTTTAATTACCTTTTTGTCATTTTTTTGGATTGCATTAGTAATTTTCTTTTCTAGATGCAAATCAACAAAAGGACCTTTTTTAATTGAACGTGCCACAAATACTCCTATTTACGACGTTTAATAATTGAAGAATCAGTACGCTTATTATGTCTTGTCTTGTAACCCTTACATGGAACACCCCATGGCGTTACAGGATGATGACCTTTACCAACACCTTCACCACCACCAAGCGGGTGATCAACCGGGTTCATAGCCATACCACGAACACTTGGACGTACGCCTCTCCATCGAGAGCGTCCTGCCTTACCAAGTTTAATATTTTCATTATCTGTATTACCAACTTGACCGACAGATGCCTTGCAAGTTGATAAAATCTGTTTTAATTCGCCCGATGGCAATCGCACTTGGCAATATTGATCGCCTTTGCCAGCCAAAGTTGCAGATGCACCAGCACCGCGACAAATTTGGCCACCTTTACCTGGGCGCATTTCGATATTGTGAATAATTGTACCTTCTGGAATTGCAGATAATGGTAAACAGTTTCCTGGCTTAATATCAGCCTTAGAACTTGATACAATAACATCACCAACATTTAAACCAACTGGCGCCAAAACATATGCTTTTTCACCATCAAAATAATGAACTAAAGCAATACGACAAGTTCTGTTCGGATCATACTCGATTGTAGCAATCTTTCCAGGAACTTCTAATTTTGTACGTTTAAAATCTATTAAACGATATTTTCTTTTATGCGCGCCACCAACATGGCGAACAGTAATCATACCCGTATTGTTACGGGCTGACGGTTTTTTCAAAGAAACAGTTAATGATTTATGCGGAGTCGTTTTTGTAATCTCTTTAAAATCAAAACCTATCATTCCACGGCTACCGTGCGAGCG
>JAYVKY010000333.1:0-5807 GCA_043767965.1 Pseudobdellovibrionaceae bacterium | reverse complement strand
CTACGGCCCAATTTGGGTTTACGGAGAATTTAAAATTTCAACAAAAAGATCGCAGTACGGCGAGGCATCGTTTGAATTGCAGGCAGATTTTGTCGAGGCTTATAAATAATTTTTTATCTTTGACAGAGTTTTCACAATTCAAGTAATTATGCGCTTCGGTTTTCAAATCGGAGGTTTGTTTGAAAAATATTTTATTACTCGTATCTATAATTGTATTTTGCGGTTGTTTGAAAAAAAATTCAGGTATTGATTCGATGACCACGCAAAAAAGTAATTCAAAAATTATAAATGGCAGATTTGTCACAGCAGACGATGATTTTTCTAAACATATCGTTGGTATCTACAAAAATGGTGCGACAATGTGTACGGGTGTGCTTGTCGCAGAAGGTATCGTATTGACTGCTGCTCATTGCATAGATGAGGCAAGAAAAGGTAAAATTAGTTTTGGTTTTCAAAATAATAAACTGCAATTTTTACCTATCACTGAATTCATACAACATCCACAGTATGACGAATCTATTGTTGGAATAGTAGATCACGCCGCAAACGATGTTATGGTGGTTAAATTTAAAGGCGTATTACCTTTAGGCTATGCGACCGCCGCGATTTCTGATGCGAATTTAGTTCAAGATGGTAATGACGTTATGGTTACAGGATACGGTCGTGATGAGGATGACCTTTATGACGTGTTGAAGGTTACAAATGTAAAAGTGGTCGAGGCTGTGGATTATGAATTTCGTACTGACGAAAAAAAAACGGGTTCATGTGATGGAGATTCTGGCGGCCCTGTTTTTTATAAAAATGCAGATGGGCAGAACATTTTAGTAGGGTTAGTTTCTCGTGGTGATGAGAATTGCCAACAATATGGTATATACGAAAACATGACGTACTATAAAAATTGGATCAAAGAATCCATCCAAAAACTGAATTAAATCTTCATTTTTAATCACGCATTGCATAAATCAAGATTCTGTAAAATTAAGCAGTCAATAAGTTTTTCTTATATTCAATTAAATCAAATATAATAGTTATTAGTCCTAATCAAATAAAAGCCACATAGGTTCCATTTTGGAACCTATGTCTGGTAACAGAATATTTCACTTTTTTGTTATTTCGTAACTGCTTGAAATTTTTATTTATTATTTTGAAAATAGTTTTTGTCAAAAGTGCCAAAATGGGTTGAAATTTTTTTGCACAGACAAAAGTCTTGGTTTTGCCAAAAACTTTTTAAGAATTTTTCAACTCAAGAAAGAGGCGATTATGAATATAACTTCGAACAAAACTGTAAATAAAACATTGATGCTTATTTTAGCGATCGGGTTAGTGACCGGATTAACAGCAGTTTCTGCACAGGCAAAAAATAGATACATCGTTATCTATAAAAGTCAACAGGGGCATCAAGCTATGGAAAGCTTCATGCAAAATGAATCAGCACGTGGATATGGCTTGAAGCAATCATTAAAGCACATCAACGGTATGGTTATTCAAACAGCAGATCAACGAGTTATTGAACAACTTAGAAATCACCCAGAGGTTGCAGTTGTTGAGGCTGAAACTTTTACGCCTTCACCTAAACCAATAAATGGTTTTAAAATATCTTCTTTACCTATGACTACAGCGACAGAACTTCCAGTGTCGGCAGTGACGCCAGCTTCAGAAGTTATCGCTCCAGTTTTTCAAGCTGGTGAAAAAACTCCATGGGGAATATTAGCAGTACATGCTCCGGAGGCATGGGAAATCGCTGATGGCGGATCGCATGCGCGCGTTTTAGTTTTAGATACAGGAATTGATAAAGACCATCCTGCATTAAAAAATAATTTTGAAATGGGACAAAACTTTTTCGAAAGTGACACTGGACCAAACCCTGATGATTTTATTGATCACGAGGGGCACGGAACTCATACTTCAGGTACAATTGCAGCGGCTTATGATCCACAAACTGGTTTCACTGGTGTTGCACCACGTGCTAAATTATTAATGGGTCGAGTTTGCGGCGATTTGGGTTGCAGTAATATTGCGGTCGCAGCTGGTATTAACTGGGGCGTTGCTCAAAAAGTTGATGTCATCAGTATGTCATTGGGTGGTCCAATGACATCACCAGCCGAGCGCATGGCTGTTCAGAACGCAGAAAAAGGCGGCGTTGTTGTTGTTGCCGCGTCCGGTAATGATGGAACAGAGAAAGTAAGTTTTCCGGCAGCGTTACCAACGGTCGTTGCTGTAGGCGCAATCAGTGATGATTTAAAGAAAACATCATTCTCACAATGGGGTCCAGAACTTGATATTACAGCGCCTGGAGCATCCGTACTTTCGTCAGTACCACGTGGCTCAAGCCGCGATTCAATTGTTGATATTGTTACAGCGACGGGTAAGTTGCGAATTAAATCTGCAGCTTTCGGTGGAACAAAAGAAATTGCAGTTGCTAAAATGGGCGATTTAGTGCCAGCCGGCCTTGGTAAAACTGAAGATTTTGCAAAAGTTAATGTCGCAGGCAAATTTGCATTAATTTCTCGCGGTGAAATTCGTTTTTCTGAAAAAGTTGATAACGCAATGAAGGCTAAAGCATCAGGCGTAGTCATTTATAATAATGCCTCAGGCTTGATGCAAGGCTCATTAACAGAAGATGGTTCATTACTTGATGTTGCCGCTGTTATGATTGAGCAATCTGAGGGTGTAAAACTTTTAGCCTTATTAGCAAAAGGCGAAATAGCTTCGGCAGAAATTTCAACTGTTAAATCTGACTATGCCATGTTTGATGGAACATCAATGGCAACTCCGCATGTTGCAGGTGTTGTGGCTTTAATTAAGTCAGCAAATAAAAAACTGACTCCAGCACAAGTTCGACTTATTTTATCTACGACGGCAATGCCGTTGGGCCCAAATGATACAAATCAGTATGGTGCGGGACTTGTTCAAGCTGACAAAGCTGTGAAGGCTGCGGCTCAAACAGCTGTTCAGTAATTAAGTATATCTTCAAATTAGATACATTTTTTAAAGGGTGATCAATATTGATCGCCTTTTTAATTTTATTTAAAAGTAAAATTCAGTCTAAAATAAAACCGAAAGACTTGCTGAAACATCCTGAGCATCAATTTTTTCAAAATAATTTTTTACATCTTTGCCATTTGTATAAGCCGCTCCAGAAATTTCTTTAAACTGATGAATATTGTACTGTAGGCCTAATCCAAGATGAGGAAACGGAAACGTCATCAGGCCTGCTTGATAACCCTGACCCGTTAATTTGTAACCAGAAAAAGAGCTCGTTGACTGAGTTTCAAATTCATCATGAAGAATATAACCTAAATATATTTTCAAAATCTCCATGGCATTGACACCAACCTGTACCGATCCCAGGGTGTGGGTATATTCGGGTGATTCGCTCAGTGCAGGTTCAAAATTAACTTTACCACTTGAGCGACTTGCGGCCAGGTCGAAACTGATCCCAGTAGGGGTAGCCACACCCAATTTTAATTCAAATATTGGCGAGTTCATTTTTATTTGAGATTGATTCAGCAACAGGTCAGTAAATTTAATCGTTTCTTGCCTGTAGCCTATTGACGGCTCGATCATAAAAGCGGCGCTTGAAATATTCGACAACAAAAGTAAAGACGCAATAAGTGACACTTTTTTAAAATATTTTTTTTGTAACATAATCTTTATTTTACCCGATGAGGCGTTGCCTTCGCTACAAATAAAATATGGATAGTAAATTTTTCTAGACCAAAGCCAGACTAAGCCACGGCCCGAGTTGCTAAAAAGCATATATACAGGGGTAATAGAAGCATGAACATTCGTGAATACCAACAAAAGCGTACTCAATTCCTAAACAATTCACCCAAATATAGAACTGTTTGTAGACAGTGTTCGCAACCTAATTTTAGTTGTTTTTGTTCGCAAGTTACAAAATTTGATGCCCAAATTAATTTTGTTATTCTTATACATCCGATAGAAGCCAGTCGGCGAATTGCAACGGGTCGTATGTCGCACTTGTGTTTAAAAGATTCTTATCTCATCAAGGGGCAAGATTACACCAATGATAAAGTTGTAAATCAATTATTGTCTGACCCAGACTATGAGTCAGTGATTTTATACCCCGGCCTACAGTCGAAAAATATTTCAAATATATCTGTAACAGAAAAAAATAATTTATTTTTAGCAAATAAAAAATTAAGAATTTTTGTTATCGATGGCACCTGGGCAACAGCAAAAAAAATGATCAGGCAAAGTACAAATTTACATGCATTGCCAAGAATTTGTTTTTCTTCAAATAAACCATCGACGTTTCGTGTGCGCAAGCAGCCGCGTTCAGGATGTTTTTCAACAATTGAGGCCATCCATCATACAATTGAACTGTTGGGTGAACAGTGTGGCTTTAATTTACAATCACGACAGCATGACAACTTATTAAAAGTTTTTGATTCTATGGTTGAAACACAATTGCGCTTTATTGCTGAGGCGAATTTAAATTTAAGGACAGCTTCGTATCGTAGAGAGACACAAAGAGAGGCGCAAAAAAAATCGGCGTAATTTTCATTACGTCGATTTAAAATAAAAAGAACCCAAACATCTTGTCCGAGCCCTTAAAAAATATAAAAAATAATTAAGCTTTTTTAGCCTGCGCAGCCAACTGAGAAGCTTTTTTCTTTGCAGCAATTTCTTCAGGGCTGGCTCCCCAGGGTGAAGATTTAGGGCCACTGCTTGACTTACCACCACCACGTTGTGGCCCGCCACGATTGCCACCTTTTGTTGGTGCGGCAACAGGTGCTGCAGGTTTGAACATATCAAGTGTTTCAACGAGGTAGTAGTTGTCTTCAATTTTTGTATATTTTGCAGGTGCGGCTTCGCCTTCTGCAATGCTTGCCACTAAAACACGACGAAATGCTTTTTGCTCTGCAACAAGATCGCCAGCTGCAAAAATAAACTTCAATTTATCGCCTTCAAGCTTCATAGATTCACCAATGGCAGTCATCATCTCTTCAGGGGATTTTCCTTCAGTTGCTAAGACTGCTTTAGCAGCTAAAAATTTTTGTAAAGTGGGCTGAGAAAATTCTGTAATTGATTTCATATCTATGACCTTTCAGGTAAGAAGTATTAGCAGTTATTCATACCGAATAGGGTGTAAATTGACAAGCTAGGAATGATTACATGGTTTATTTTTGGTGAAATAGGCCAATTTTTTAGATTCTTAGAGGTTTTAAGTGTTAAAATATCGTCAAATAGCAGTTGAAACCACAAATAAAAATTAAAAAAATGCCATGTCATTGGTCTAAAATCGCAAGAAAAAATGATTTCATATTTTTTCTTGCGATAAATAAGAGTTATACTTATTTCTTTGATGGATTCATTAAGGTAGGAGATTTTAATGTCATTTTGTGTGAACTGTGTCGATCAAGAAAAAGAATTATTGAAAATTATTTCTGACTTAAAGGCCACATTAGCAGTCAATTCATCAGATCTAAAAAAACAAGAACAAAGACTTAAGCAGTTGGCTGATGAAAAAATGGCAATTCTAAAAAGTGCCAAGTTTTCAATTATCACGACAGACCTTAATGGGATCATTACAGTTTTTAATGACGAAGCTGAGAAAATCTTAGGGTACACTGCAAATGAGGTTATCGATAAATATACAGCAGCTTTGTTTCATGACCCCCTAGAAATTGCAGAAGTCGCCAAATCGTTATCGACTGAACTATGTCAACAGGTCCCTATCGGGTTTGAAACCTTTATAGTTAAGGCAAATATGGGACTGTCTGATGAACGTCAATGGTCGTATATTCATAAAAATGGAAATCGCACTCAGATGCGGCTGA
>JAYVKY010000332.1:0-19325 GCA_043767965.1 Pseudobdellovibrionaceae bacterium | reverse complement strand
GGTATGGCTTGCTCTTGAACATCCGTTGGCCGACTGATTTTCATCATCTGTACAGCTGTGATCAAATCGGGGTTTAAAGACATGTCTGTAAATTTGTGTATGCGTAAAGTAGAGTTTTGAAATTTCATGGCACAGGTGTATCCTATTGCAATCAAGAATACATTAAAAATAGACGAAATATTCCAAGGAGATTCCGTGACCGATACCCCTGAAGTACCCAAAGACCACACCCCACAACGACCGCCAAATTCATTTCGTGTTATTTTGGATTTAAACACCTCTGGGCAGCGCTTAGACGCCATTTTACTTAAAAACCTGCGCGAACAGAATCAAAACATCGATTTAAAAAATATTTCGCGGACCACATATAAGGAACTTTTTTCATCCGGAAAAATTTTAATTAAAGGCCAACGGGCAAAACCGTCGTCGACTTTGGCCAAAGGTGAAACTTTTGTGGATATCTTGGGGTATAAGGGCTGATGTTAAACATGCTTTGGCAAGCCGGTTACTTCAAAGAATTCCAGAACTCTAAAATTTTATCTTGTTGGATATTAGCCTTGGCATCTATGTAGGACCATTCCAACAAAACTGATTTGGCTTTGATAAAGCCGATCATCAGGTACCGTTTTTTGATTGTGGCAATATCACTATCTATTGAAATCACTGCCGAACAAAAAGATCCATGAATGCTTTTTTCGATATTCAAATAATCAAGCTTAGTTGATCTGTTATTTCTTGGGCCATACAGCGCATCAATTTTTTTCTGACAATATTCGTCGGTCACTTTGATTTCGTCATCAGCAGCGAAATGATAAAAACTAATACTTTGGCTTGAAAGCCCTGGCGAGTTTATATTAATAACGCCTTGATAGGCGGGGCCTTTGACGGCAGACATTAGTGATAATTTTGATCTATCAGTGAATGTAAAATCAAATTTTTTAGAAGCGAAAAAAATATTTTCAGAATAGCAATTTATTGAACTCAAAAAAATAATTAATAATATTTTCATCATTGAAGGGCCCTCTCGGAAGCAGGTGTTGATGGCCTACCATTATTAAATTCTGGATTCGCATTATGAATTTTTGTCAATAACCCATTGTAATCTGATCTTCTTGTCGTTAAAGCAACTGTGATTAAATCTTTAGCTGGCATTTTGGGATCTTTAATTGAAATCTCTGTAGAGCTTTTGACTGCCGTAGTAATTGTAGGCCCCCCCTCAGGGGTGATAGTAAGTGTATTGCCATCAATGCAAATTTCTTTAACGGGTTTCTCGTATTGATCAAATACGGACTTGTTCCGAGTATCTACATTTACTATAAATTTATTATTTTTAGGGTCGAATTCAACTTTAATGGCAACCATTCCCAACGATAAATATTTGTCGGCCGTGTAGTACAATGGCGGATTTTGAATAATCGGTGGCAGATCCGACTTAATTTTATTATGTTCTTTCAAATCACTAAAACAAATGGGCTCGGTTGCTAAACTTAGTTGAGAGAAAATAAATAAGCTGAAAAAAACTGTAAATCGTGGCATCTTTATAAGGTAAACTATTTTTTGATGTATTCATAGTCTTGATGACTTTGGTCTGTGCGTTTTATTTTGATCTGTTTTATTTCGAGACATCAAACACAACTTTGGTCGAACTAGGCTGTAATTTTTGTGAATTTATTTTTTTCTTTTTGTTTATCTGGAATAAGTTTATTCTTACAAGTAGGGGATATTGGTACGTGAATAAAGGGGTAACGCAATGAAGTCATTTGCTTTCGTGAAGAAATTTGTTTTGTCGATGATAAAACCTATTAAGTTAAAAATTATATTAGGCTCATTGTTCATGATAGCTGCGGGTACGACTGCGTTTACGAATTGTTCGCCGGCGACAAAATTTACTGCGCTTTCTTCGGTGTCAGCTACGGATCTAAAAGCGAACGAGCCCTTATCTGTAACTTGTGGGCCAGAGGTTCCGCAGCAATGTTTGGCTCAGAACGGATTAGGATTTCAATTTTGTGATGGCAATGGTATTGGTTTGGAATGTACCGTGACCAGTTGTAACCCCGGATTTAATTTAGTTAATTCTATTTGTGTAGCAAATTCTTGCGAACCTTTTACAACTGCAACTTGTTCAACGAATTTGGGCAGCGGAAACAAAACATGTAATGCGGCGGGCACAGGTTTTGGTGAATGTATTTTAAATTCATGTAATCCAGGTTACTTTTTACAAAACGGTCAATGTATTTCAAATGTTTGTAATATTGGTAATTCACAATCATGTTTAGTGAATAACGGAGCCGGTTCGCAAGCGTGCGAATCAAACCCAGCTATTGGAAATTCTTGGGGCCAATGTGTACCAAGCACTTGTAATTCTGGTTTTATTTTGTACCAAGGTCAGTGTATTTCTGGTACGTGCACACCGACAACAACTTCAGCATGTACTTTCGAAAACGGATCTGGGATTAAAACATGTTCAAGTCAGGCCTTGTGGTCAACGTGTCAGTTAAATTCGTGTGCTACAGGTTATGTTTTACAAAATGGTATTTGTATTGCGCAGTCGTGTGTGCCGGGTTCTGTAAATAATTGCACGGTTAATAATGGTACAGGTACGCAAATTTGTAATGCGCAGGGCTTGGGTTATGGTTCATGTACATTGGGTTCATGTAATTCTGGATTTAATTTACAAAATGGCGTTTGTGTTGCCAACGCATGTACTCCAAACAATGTGGCTGCCTGCTCATTTCAAAATGGCACAGGAGTCATGGTATGTAACAGAGTTGGTACTGGTTATGGGTCATGTGTATTAAACGCTTGTTCTGCTGGATATACTTTGCAAAATGGGGTTTGTATCGCGCAAGCGTGTGTACCGAATTCAAACGCGACATGTTCTGAAAATAATGGAACAGGTGCAAAAACATGTGCAACGGATGGAATGAGCTACGGCGCCTGCCAAATAACAGCGTGTAATGCAGGATTTAATTTACAGAACGGGCAGTGTGTTGCAAACGCTTGTGCGCCAAATAGTATAACAGGTTGTACAGTTTCAAATTATGGCATTGGTATAAAACAGTGTAATGCTGTGGGATCTGGTTATGGCGCATGCCAAATTACTTCATGCCAACCTGGATTTTATTTCGCAAATGGAATATGTAATGTGCAAACTTGCGCTCCAAACACCGTGCTGGCTTGTGGTGTTGCGAATGGAACAGGTTCGATGACATGTAATTCAAATGGTGCAGGATGGGGAGCCTGCGGAGTTACAAGTTGCAATGCTGGATATGAATATGTGAATGGGATTTGTTCTAAAGTATACGTATATAGCTGGAGAACAGGCAACTATGGAGGGGTCGAAGCTCTGGGTTTAATTGGACATCAAAATTGGAGACCAAATATAGCTTTTTGGTGCAGCAAGGAAGATCCAAATGTTGCTGGGTGGCCAGAGAGAAGTATAGGACAAGTTGATGATTCATTCTGTCCGCAGCCAAAACCAATTGAAAGATGTATTTGGACAGCCTATCCAGACAATAATGTGACTCTTTATGAATGCCATTAGTTATAAATAGATTTTAACAAAGATTTGGTCCACTGCTTGCTATTTATAATAATTAAATAGCACAACAGATAGGACCAAATATGACGAAAGCCATAATCAGTATATTGATTTTAACCGCAGCAGTGTCAACTTCTGCGATAGGTGTAAAGCCAGTATACATAGTTCATGTGAACCTCGGGAACACACAACTTTCACAAAATGTGATTAATGAAGTACTTCGGTCAGATGAAAAATTTGAAAAACGACCCGTGGTTTTATTAAAACCAAATTTAGACATTAAAAATAATCCTTTTGCTGTAAGTTCCTATAGTCATCAATTTGGATTAACGCGACAGAATAGTGAAATTCATCCAGAACAAACGCCGTTATTAAATGAACAAATGGTTAAATGGTTTGAAGATTTAGAACGTAAACAGATTAAACCAGATATTTTTATTATTAATGGTCATCATTTAGTGGGCATGGGTTTTCAGAGTGATGGCATGCGTGAAACGGGTCAGAATAATCAGTTCGGTCAAAGTATTGATTTGGCAGACCGATCACTATATTTACAAACTTTAGTTCAATCACAAAAAAGATATCCAGTTGTAAAAAGATTTTTTGAAAGTGTTAAGTTAGTTTTTGTTGGTGGTTGCGAAGGATTGTCAAATTTAGAACCCAAAGAGTTTGGCATAAGTGGCCGAGCCCTATCGCCGGATGAAATTAAATCACGCTACTTAAATGGTGAAACATCAGTGATGGCTGGGGATATTCATCAACGCACGGGCTTGGCTTATTATAAAGATGATTTAACTCAGACATATCCTGGTGAATTTACGACAGATGAAAAAGAAGAAGTTTGTCTAGATAAAATTAATAAATTACACTGCGAAGTTTACGATGTAAATCGTATTTTGCCAGTGTCTGGATTATGGGATGGCAGTCATATTTATAATATGCCATTACAAATGAAAAATTTATTTCCGAACGCGCTGGGCATTTTTGGATTTAATACGCCGTCGCCAACAAAGCCTGGGCCAATTTGGATGGCGACATTTTCTGAGGCACGCAGAAATACACAACTGAATAATGTTTTATTGCCATTGTTATCTGAGGACAACGATGATGTAGCAAAAAAACAAATTTTACAATCTTTGCGTGTATCTTGGACAAAAAACACAGCCGCATTAAATAAACGATATATGAACGGCAAGATAATTTATCGTGTCAGTGGTTCAGTGACGCCGGCATTTCCAGAACTGGATCAAAATGGAATTTTTGCCTATGCAGATAATCAAGTCGCATACCCTTCGGCACCTAAATTTGCACCCTACGAAGTTCGCGGAAAAAATTCAGTACAGCGTCGCCAGATGAAACAAGTTAATAAAATTAAACTGGATGAAACTTATAAACCAAAAGCCGATCAAGATCCGATTTTTGATTTACTGAAACAGATCAATAAAAATAATGAACAAATTCAGTTGATTGAAGCGCCAGATCACAGCGGAACACCATTTAACGAGGCGGGCGAATAATTTCTATCACGTCAGCCTCTTATTTTCTTTGTACAGTTTGTAAGAATTCAACCAACACATCGAAATGCTTGTTTAAAATCACGGCCTCGGCGTGGCTGCCGCCTTTATCCGGATGAAAAACTCGGTAGAGCGTTTTTTTCGCTTTATTAAGTTCTTCGGGATCTGTGACTTCATTAATAATGTATCCGTTCAAAGAAAAAAATTCTAAAGCCGATTGTATATTTGCGGGATATTCTTTGGCCGAGGGTTCATTTAATTTATTTTTTTTGCGAACACGCAAATCTTTGGCCCATATTTTTTGTTTTTCGTATTGCTGCTTTTTAAATTCTGCTTGATTTTCTTTGTGTTTAGACACGGTGGCCTTAACGACAGGTGTGAGCATTTCAATATTTGTCTTCGAATTTAAAAAATCGGGGTGTTTGATTTCTACTGTTAATAGTACTGCCCAGATATGTTTACACAAGTTTCCTTTTATATAAACCTGACAATTGCAGTTCGCGCTAAAATCAGAACTAGAGATGCTTTCGGCACGCAATGAAATGCGAATGGGAATCATCGATTTCATTGATGCCTGAATTTGTGTGTCGGAATGATTTGATATAAAAATGGTGCCCTTTGAAAATTCTTGAGCACCGTAGTTTTTAATTTCAGGTTTAAACAGATGGCCTAATTGCGATTCAAGTGACATTTAGGTGAACTAAGATTTTGGAACTTTTGATTCATCGACTGTAATTTCAATTTCGACACGACGATTTTTTGCGCGGCCTTCTTTTGTTTTTGCAGTATCAAGTGGATTTTCTGGTCCCATACCTAAGCTTGATGTTGTATTTGCGGGAACTCCGGCAGAAACCATTTGATTTCGTACGGCCTGAGCACGCTGTTCTGATAATGGTAAATTAATTTTTGCCGAACCTGTATCGTCTGTGTAGCCCTTAATTGTTAAAATATTTTCTGGGTATTTTTTTATAATTGCAGATAGTTGATTGATACTTTCTTTGGCTGCGGGCTTTAAATCAGACTTGCCAGTATCAAATAATATATCGCTTTTTAATTTTGTAATAAGGCCTTGCTCTGTTCTTTTGGTTTCAGCAATTTTTTCAAGTTCCTTTTGCTGTTTGTCCATTCGGTGGCCGATGATAGTGCCAGCGCCACCGCCAAGAACGGCTCCGATCATTGCACCCTTTTCTCTGTTACCGGACTGGTGTCCGACAATAGCGCCTAAAACAGCACCCGTTGCGGCGCCAATCCCTGCACCCTTTGCTGCATTTGGATTTTCCTGGGTTGTTTGACAAGCTGATACAAGAATTGTAACTACCAATAAAAAAATACGTGATGTTTTGCTCATATGTTTTCTCCGTGGGAATTTGTTTCAGTGTCTTTTTTTAAATTCTGACACTCTAAAAGCGTAAGAGCTTGAACGTATTTAGTCAAACTGTCGGGACTGGCCGAAGGTAAAGAATTGATAGGGCTAGTTCATATTTTTCTGCTATTTTCTAAAATGGAAGCCAATTATTTCTGGATGAACTTTTCAAACCAAATTCTCTCAAGAAATTCCCGATCCTCTGGATGAGCAATTTTGATCAGTGCCTTTGCTCGCTCACCAAGACTTTTTGCATATAAATCTGCGACACCATACTCTGTGACAACATAATGAATATGTGCCCTAGATGTGACAACGCCAGCCCCTTCTTTTAATGATGGAACAATTCTTGAGATTCCTTTTTTTGTCCGTGCAGAAATAGCGATAATGGGTTTTCCATTTTTTGATAAAGACGCACCCCTGATAAAATCAATCTGCCCACCAACGCCTGAAATTATTTTTCGGCCAATTGAGTCAGCACAAACTTGGCCGCTTAGATCAACTTCAACGGCCGAGTTGATTGAAACCATTTTTGGATTTTGTGCAATCAGTGTGGGGTTATTAACATAATCTGCCTCAAGAACAAAAAATGAAGGATTGTCGTTCACATGATCATAAAGTTTTTGTGTGCCCATCAGGAATGAGCACACGCTTCGACCTTGATAAAACTTTTTGTGACTGTTTGTAATAGCACCATTTTCAATAAGATTTAAAATTCCGTCGCTACACATTTCGCTGTGGATGCCTAGGTTTTTATGATGGTTTAGATATTTTAAAACAGCATTTGGAATGGCACCAATACCCATTTGCAGACAAGATTCGTCTTCGATAATTTCTGCGACATTTTGGCCAATTTTTTCTTCCTCGTTAGTTAACTCGACCATTTTTGCACGATAGATAGGTTGATCAGTCATGAGTGCTGCATCAATTTTTTTTAAAAGTAAAAGGCCATCGCCGAAAGTTCTTGGCATCTGTTGATTAATTTCTGCAATCACATATTTTGCGCTCATTACGGCCGCTTTTGCAATATCGACACTTGTGCCTAAAGAAACAAAGCCATTTTTATCAATAGCCGAAGTTTGAATGAATGCATAATCAATTTGAATGCGCCCCTGCCTGAATAAATTAGGCATTTCAGATAAGAAACAGGGGATGTAATCAACCCGATCAAAATCAATCAGGGGCCTCATTGCAACACTGACAAATAAATTTCTTACTTTAAAAGAATTTTTATATTCCGGTTTTGCGTAATCAATATTGCCTTCAGTATGCAGATGATAAATTGTTACATTTTCTAGTTCCGGAGCGCGATTGAGCAATAATTGGATTAAATTATTAGGCGTAGCTGCGGCACCGTGAATAAAAATATGATCACCAGATTTAATTTTTTGAATCAGTTCGCCAGCCTTGGGTAGTAGTCTAAAATTTTGCATATTTATTTTAATTTTCTTTATTTCGTAGATATCCATCAACCAAATGAATTCTTTGCTTCGCGCGTGCTGCAAAATCAGCATCGTGTGTGACATAAATAACTGTCGTTTTATTTATTTTTGTCAGGTTGGCCAGAATTTGTAAAACATTTTCGCCATTTTGTGAATCAAGATTTCCGGTGGGCTCATCTGCGAAAATATATTGCGGGTTCATAATTAAAGCGCGTGCGATAGCCACCCTTTGTTGTTCTCCGCCCGATAATTCCTTGGGTTTGCGATGTAGTTTATCTTTAATGCCGAATTTTTCAAGCAGGTCAGTGGCTTTGTTCGTTAATTTAATATGTTGAAATGTTCTGCGTGCTGGCATCAAAACATTTTCAATAGCCGAAAGCTCTGGGAGCAAATAATGAAATTGAAAAATAAACCCCATTTTTAAATTTCTAAATTCATGAAGGTCCCGAATGTTTAATGACATAATATCGACTTGATCAAATAAAACTTTTCCTGATGTTGGGTTATCGAGCGAGCTCATTGAATATAGCAAAGTTGATTTTCCAGATCCAGATTTGCCGGTAATTGAAACCAGAGTTCCCTGTTCAATTTTAAAATTAAGACCGTGCAAAACTTCTGTGGCGGGTTCGCCAAATGATTTTTTAAGATTAACAACTTCAATCATTCTCCGCTCCGAATAATGTCAATGGGCTTTAGCCGACCTGCTGACCGAGCCGGCAAGTACGATGAAATCAGAGCCGACAACACGGCCATCAGTAGCCCAAATAAATAAAGTTGGCTTGAAAAATTAATCATCAAGTGATCGGTCATCCCTGCAATTTTAAGTGTTGAAAGGTAAAGGCTCATAAAAAAGCCCATAAAGAGTCCAATCAGGCCACCTAAAATTCCTAAAAAAAGCCCTTGAACTAAAAATAAGTATTTAACTTCATTCCCATCAAATCCCATACTGCGTAAGATACCAATATCTTTTCGTTTTTGGCTGACTAGAATATTTAAAATATTATAAATACCGAACGAGGCTACAACCATAATTGCAATTGTAATAAAACTTCGAATAAAATCTTGTAAACTAAATACACTTAATATGTTTGCATTGACCTGATCCCAACTTCTGACCCGATCTTTAGATAAGGAAGCGTATTGATTTGCAAATTCCTGGGATAAATCTACATCCGTCAACTTAATCGCGATATCTGTAATTTCACTGGGTCTGTGGGTGGCAGTTTGCACGTCTTTTAGATTTGCGAAAGCATAAGTGTCATCAAGGTGGGTAACACCTAGTTTAAAAATTCCTGAAATTTTAAATGGTGTTGGCTCGCCGAGGCCTGGGGCCACAAATATATTATCGTTAAGTCTTGCGCCCAATTTTTTAAGTAGGCCAGAGCCTACAATAATTTTATTTCCTGTCAGTCCCAGTGATTTGTATGTGCCCAGGGTCATATAATTTTTAATGTTGGTAACTTTGGATTGTGATTCTGGAATTATGCCTTGCAGTCGTCCGCCTTGTGTCAGGCCGCCTTTGGTAAAAACAACCTGAGCCCCAATTTGCGGAGCAAAAGATAGAACTCGCGGATCTGATTTTAGCCGTTCATACCAGCCGATGGGATAATCAATTTTCAAGGCGACATTCTTGCCTGTAGGTGGTGAGATCCAAAAAACATGTGCAGATTCCGGAAATAGTAATTCTTGATATTGTTGTTCTGTTTTTAAATCTTCAGGGGCTGTGATTCGAACGTGGGCATCATTATTTACAAGCTGATCAATAATAAAACCTTGAAACCCTGTCATAATTGCCGCAAAAGTAATGAAAGCAGTTGTGCCTAGTGCGACCCCAAGCAAAGTCAAAATGCTTTGTTTTTTTCGAGCAATCAAATATCGAAATGCTAAAAAAATCATAATTTTTTTACAATGCCCTTTTAATTAATATGAAGTCTGTGGGCTTGATTGTATCGGATAAAACCTCGGCCCATTCTTGATCCATAATGCCTAACCTGACTGAAACTTTTTGCCTTTGACCATTGCGGTCAATAAGTACGCTTCCTAGCAAAACAGCCCTGACAGGTATCAGTAAGGCTGATTCTTTTTTGGCTATTTCAATAGCGATGTCAGTTGTCATTCCAGGTAATATTTGTTTTGGCAATATGGGCAGCTCAACGCGAACAATGAATTGTCCATTTGAATGGTATAAAGAGACAACTTTTCCCATAAAAAATTTATTCTCAATTGTTTCAAAACTAAGCCTGACCTCGTCAGATTTGTTAACTCGCATAGAACTTTGTTGGTCAATAACTGCCTCGGCATAAAGTTGTGAAGGGTTTTCGATTTCAACAACCGGACGATCTGTAAAAACATTTTCGCCAGCATGGTAAGGCAAATTTGCGACTATTCCATCAAATGGGCTGATGACAACCATATCGTCATTAAATTTCAGAAGGCGTTGTCCTTTTTTAACTTCCGAACCTTCTATAACATACAGTTCTTGAATTGTTTTCGGCACTGCAATTTTAAATGAAAATTGATCTTGGCTTTTAATAGTTCCTAGGCCATAAATGACTTCTTTAATTGGCCCCATTTTTGGGGCGACCAGATCATATTGTTTGTTTTTTTGAATAAAAAAATAGACCAAAACTGCAATCGCAATAATAATAAAAACAGATAAAAATATGTATGATTTCTTCATTCGTTCAGCATTTATGAATCTGGGACCTACTTTACATCATTAATTGGGCCTGTTGTGGTTTGTAAATTTTTTCGTTTTCAAGTTGTCGCTCAACAAGGCGGCCTAGGGCATTAAGCTCTCGGGCCACAAGCTGCAAAATATCATCAGTAGAAACCAAGCCACAAGCGTTACCGGCATCGTCAACGACGATCATACGGCGAACTCCTTTGGCTTCCATTCGATCAACTACCTCAGCTATTCCCATTGTTTCATTGACCATGACAACACCTTTCGACATGACATCTTTTACGCTTGTATTTAGTGGAAGATTCTCTGCCACAACACCAAGAACAATATCGCGATCAGTAAGAATTCCTACAGGTTTATTTTTGTTAGTTGCCTCGACAACAACGATACCACCAACATGGTGTTTTTTCATAAGCTGGGCCGCATACTGAAGTGTTGCTCCGCGCTCGACACTGACCAAATTTTTTGAACATAAATCTGAAATAGGCATAATGATCCTCCATATGAATTGTTGTTAAAAAAAAGAGTAGCGGCGCACTGACCTGTATCGATGAAAATACAAACCAGCGACTCCGCCACTTAATATAAAGAACTGCCCATTGGGATTTCCCCAGAACAGCTCAAGAGCTGGCCTTTCAAATGAGATATTCCCTTATTTATTTTCTGCTTAAACCGATCTCTGGGTATACACAAAAAATCCTAAAGTTGACCTCATCCTTCGTGATATCCAAGCTTTTAAACCTAAAAATCACCACCACTAAAACTCCTTTAAGTTTAACCTTAAAGAAACTGACTCCAAAGATCCTCGCTCTTTTTACAGAGCTTCGCGATCTTATCCGCCCCACACACAGGCTTGGCAGCTGGTTTCATTAACACCATCGATAGTTTTACCCACCGACATCATTAACTTGTCCAGTCACTTTTACTGACGCCAGAGAAACGTCAATGACCCAATACGCGGTTCCGTGCTTTCATCACAACTCATTCTCGACATGTTGTCCTTCCGTTCGTACAAAGAAGCTGTTGGCTGCAAATATCCAGTTCTTCACCAACAATACTAGCCTTCGCCTTTGTTCACTGGCTCGGCCTTCTTTTTTCAGTCTCCCGTTGTTCGTTCCGAACGTTCACTGACTGACGAACTTTTAAGGTTTGCTTGAGCTACAACCTATCAATTTACCAAGTCTTTAACACGAACATGCTAAAAACTTTTTCGATCAGCATATCGGCGGTGTTAAGCCGCCGATTGATCCAGGCTACAACAGTCACTGGACGATTCTGTTGACGGGGCTTGCACCCGCTTGAGTTCTGACTAGCATCGCTGCTATCGAACATATTAATTCTTAATAGCAGATTCTGTGCCAGGTGCGAAAAAATTGTGTACGACCATTTGTTTGGATTTAAATAAAAAAACAAACCGCTTGCGTGGAAAATTTCAATTCGCAGGTGGCAAAATTCTACAAAGTTTTTTTTCTGACTGATCTGCTGCTATTTATTTGGCCTATACATTGCAAATCAATTATTAGATTCAATAAACCCAGGAGCAAAAATGAATTCATTAGTTCAGAGAAATAAAATTATTTGGGCCATCGATACAAGCAGAAATCCTGAAGACGACAAAGATATAATAACAGAGCTAAAAATCTGGTCAAAACAGTTGAATTGCGATGTTCAGCCTGTCTCTGTTTTTTCAAAATCTTCTTTAAATTTGTCATTTGAATTGCCCGCCGTCAAAAAAGAAAAACTTGAGACATTGGCACAAAAATCAGTCAATGATTATATGAAAAAATCAAATGGAAAAGGCTTTCTTGCTGCGGAAATAATTTTTACAAAGGCATCGTCGAAACGAAAATTGGCCTCGGAACTAGCAAAATATGCAGAAAATAAAAAATCATTGATGATCTTTGCAAATACACGAGCCCAGAAAACATGGTCGCCATTTCGTCTGGGCAGCTTTGCGGAAACATTAGTAGCAACATCTAAAGTTCCTGTACTTTTACACAACCCAGCTACTGTACCATCAGCGAACATTCCGTCGATACTATTTCCGACAGACTTTAGTCACGAATCTAAAAATGCTCTTTTACGTTTGCAGCCTTGGGCTAAAAAATTCAAATCAAAAATTATTATTTATAATCAAGTTGAAACACCAAATGTTTATTACCCAGAGGTCAGCGGACTCTGGCCGGATCAAGTGATTGATCTAGAATCACTGACAAAGCGTACTGAAATGGCCCGAATTAAAAAAGCGACTGATTGGTTAAATGATTTAAAGAAAGAGAATATTGACGGTTCAATATTAGTTCAAAGGCAACGAAAAAACTTGGGTGAAGCAATTATTGAAACCGCAAGAAAACACAAAGCAAGCTTGATTGCTTTGACAAATCACACAGGTCCCGTTGCGCAATCTATTCTGGGTGGGGTGGCGCGCGATGTATTGTTGCTGGCCAAATGCCCTGTGCTTATTTTTTACAAACCAACTGCAATGCGGAAACGCAATACCCCTAAAAAACGGATTGTAAATGAAAAATTCATTGCCGAAACAAAAACCCCACCGCAGGCTGAAATTCATTAAAAAATTCAGCCCATAATAGATCTAAATTGTTGAATTAAATGTATTATATTTTTTAAAAAATGTTCTAGATGCTTCAAGTATCTGATTATCAGTTAAGTTGTCCAAAGGCTCGACACCAACTAAATGCTTTACAAGTTGTTCATGATGATGTGTTTCAAGATGCGTTTTAAAATGTGTCTTGGCCATCCCTGCGCCAAAAACTAAAAGTTCTTCAGTATGACCAATGGCTGTTGCGACCTGATGAAAAAAATGTTCTTCAGCGTTGTGTTTGTGATTATCATGATGCTTCCCAATAGGATTAACTTCGTGATGTTTTATCACTTTTTTATCAATCCCTGAAGAAGAAATTTTAAAAATCTTTGCATGTTCTGAATCTAGCCAAAGTACACAAGCCGACATAATTTACCCCTAGTTATATTATTTAAACCAAACCGCAACCTTAAATTATTCTAATGTTAATCTGCGACCAGGAATTTCATAGTATTCAAAATGCTTATATATTTTTTCCGTATCTACACCGGCGCCAACAACAGCCTGTACCTCATCAAGTGCAACAAACATTACATTAAGACGTTGCTGATCAAGATCGACAATTTTCTTTTTTAAAGTTAAAATTTCAGCTTTCTTAAAATCCTTTTTAGCTAAGGTTGCAAAAAGTAATGATTTACTTTGGCCGATAGCACGGCGAATTCCCATTGATTCCGTATAGACCCTAGAATAAATTTGCTTCAGTTTTAATTTCTTCTCGTCTGTAATACCTTCGACATTTGAAAATGCACTCGCCGCACGCTCTAGAATTTTTTCAGGGCTATCGGCTGGTGGCTGTGTACTAATTTGTTTGCTTAGTGCGACGTCTTCCTTCGTTGGTGATGAATTACAACCAACCACAGTAAATGCTAGTACAATAAGACCTATTTTAATAAGATTACGTTCCATATGTTCCTCCAAAGAAAGTTATTTCGTTATCCATTAAGCATAGGTTGGCTTATATATGTAAAATATGATCAAGATCATATAGTAGACTAATTATTTGAATTTAAATTGTTTGAAAAGGTCATTTCCAACTTGCATTCCAAAACAAACCATAGTTTTAATGACCTGATAAAACCAAAAGAGGTACGCCGTGGATAAAATTCAAGCCGACGAATATTTAAAGGTTTTAGTTAGTGCCTATGTATGGGTGGCCAGTTCAGATGATGGTGTTGATCTTATTGAAATGGCAAAATACGAACACGTTATGGTGCAATCACAGTTCGCTACTCAATTTGAAGCCACCGACATGAGACACTATTTTAAAGACATGGTCGCATTATTTGTTGATGAGTATGAACATGCCGTCGAGTTAACCAAAATGCGACTAAAAGAAATTTGCGGACAAGAACATTTGGCTCAGGAAGTTATTCGAATTTGTCGAGCTGCTGTCGTAGGTGATGGCGTAATTAAAGAGGCTGAAGAAGTCGTGCTCGCAGAGATTTCTGCGGCACTGAATATTAAGGCCGATTTTTAATTTTATTTTGAATTTTTTGTTGTTAATGAAATCATGGGTTTAAATCCGCCCCAAATCATTCGCTTGCCGTCAAACGGCATATCATTCATCTCTAATTCAAGTCGTGGATCGCTCATTACTTTTTTAAGTACCTGATCACGGTTTTTTCTAGATTTATAAGTTATCCAACAAACAAAAACTGTCTCTGTCGGCTTTAGTTTTACACTTTGTGGAAATGAAGTTACTTTTCCTTTTTTAACATCTTCAGCGGCACACTCTGTATATTCAAGAGCTCCGTGTTCAATCCAAATTTGACTTGCTTTTTTGGCTAGCTTTAAATAGGCAGCCACATTTTTTTTCGGTACCGGAGTTACAATTGCATCGACATAATTTTTCATTATTTTTACCTTCAGTTAGAGTTATAAATTTACATATTGTGCTTAGTAATTAAGTCATGTTTTTTATAAAAGCAATAGTTTTGAAAAAAGGGTTCGGTTTTGAACACTATCCCAGCACTTCTTCTTTGATGACAGCTAAATAGCGTCCAAATGTAGTGTGACAATTTGACCCACAGCCTTAACGACTGTCCCAATTTTCTATAAATTCATTTGCTAAATATGATGCGGATCATGCCTATGCGCTATCAAAGGCAGTACATATATTGCATATCAGATTTCACAGGAGGAATCATGACTACAATAAAAACAATCTCGTCAAAAAAATGGTTTTGGTTGGTCGCAGCGGTCTTGGTTGCATTTTTAGTTTACTTTGCGCCAAGAATTGTGAATTCACTTCCGCTGATTTAAGTACAGATTCTTCTATCGGGGGTAAGTATGAATGAAAAAAAAGTAATCGAAAAATTAAATAAAATTTTAGAATGTGAACTTTCGGGTGTTGTTAAGTACACGCACTATTCGTTGATGGTCTTTGGACATAATCGAATTCCCATTGTTAAGTGGTTGCGTGAACAAGCAACTGAATCGCTTGTTCACGCGGGTGCTGCGGGTGAACATATTACAGCGCTGGGTGGTTACCCCAGTTTAAAAATTGGCAGTCTTATTGAAACGCAAAAACACGCACTGAATGATATTTTGAAAGAGAGTTTACAGCACGAAGAGGCCCAAATTAAAAACCTTTATGAATTATTAAAGTTGGTCGAAGATAAATCTATTTATCTTGAAGAATACACCCGCATGATGATCACAGAGGAAGAAACCCACGTTGCCGAAGTTAGAAAGATGATAAGGACTCAATCGAAATAGATTTTAAGGATTTTTAAACCAGCATCAAGCTGTATTTGCCAACGCTCGATGGTTTCGTCTTGATGCGGCTCTTATGGCTTTTGATTTGCTCCTTTTGTTGATATTATGAATTGGCTGCAAACAGAGGCTGCTAAACTTGGCGTGCCCTATCAAACTTTTATTAACATGAACCTTCGAACATTGATGAAAAAACCAAATATCGAAAGCCGTCTTGAAATTTTAGAAAGAAAAATGAAGGTTGGTTGATCTGGTCCCGAAAAAAATAAAGGATCAGTTTTTTAGACAGATGTCCGATCGTCACAGTGAATTTTAGGCAGGGTTAACGTCCATTAAACGGTCTCGTTTAGTTTTGGTTCTTTCAAAATATTTTTATAGATGCTGTGAAATTTGTATCGTATATTTTAAAATAGAATTAAATCAGCTTCAATATGTTTTTTAAACCCGTCAGACAAATCCGACCAAACAACGACATCAACCTTAAAAGGCAGATCAGATTCCTCAAAGGCATCCTGCAGTTTTCTGATATTTGATTTGTCATAATTGTCTTTTAAGCACAAATCTAAGTCAGAAAACGGTTTTGCAGTATGTTTTGCTCTTGAGCCGAAGACGTATGCTGTGATGCGGAGATCATTTAAAATTTGTTTTACAATATTTAAATGTTTAGATTCTAACTGTGGATTTTTCATTTAAGTGATTTTATTTTTTCAATGAGTTTCATCATTTCGTTGTCAAATAAATGCAGATCTTTAAAAATATTATTAGCGACAAGTTTATTATATGAGTGGAGGGTTTCGTTTCGATCTTTTGTAAAATCAAACCATAATTCTGGATTATCAATTAACTTCTCTAAAGCGGCTTCTCGGAAAATAGGTTTGGGGCTGTTTAAATCCTTGCCCCTTCCGCTTAAAATACGTTTTAGAGTTTTCCAAGCAAGTTCGTAGGTAAATTCAAAGTACTGAATTGTGCCCGCTTTTTCTAAATCAGATTTGGCAATTTTTAAGGCCTCGTGAAACTGATCAAAAGCCATTAATAGCGGCGAAATATCTATACCAGATTCAATAATGAAGGAAGAGAGTTGGTTATTATTTGTAGAGTCGTCCACAGGGTCTCCATTAAATGAATTCATATAGACCATAAAAAATGGTAGGGAGACTTATTAAAGCAAGCCACGCTGTGATTCCGGTTATTTAGCAAGTTCCCTACTACCTTGTACTACCGTACAACTATTTTCCTCGATAAATCAGTCGACAGACTCTTTTCCCAGAGCTGGCACTGAGCTTGTCCTCAAAGTGCAGGATGCTATCTCGGTCAAATTGTTTCAAAATAATATCAGGTTCAAATGCTGAGTATAGCCTGCCGTCTGAATGCCGAGTATCTTCACCCTCTGTCACTCTCCAAGATAGATAAAGGACCCCATCCTTTTGCAGAATTCTTTTTAGATTTTGAATGGCAGTCGTCACCTGAGCTTTTGACAAATGCATGATCACCGTTTCACAAAGTATATTTTGGTACAGCTCGTTTAGCTCTTTAAGCTCGGGAAGAAATCCCTGTGTAAATTTGATGTTTGGATACAACTTCGCGGCAATAGCCAACAATTCCGACGAAGAATCAAATCCACAGACCTTGAATCCGTTTTCTGCCAACCAATTTGCATCGCGACCATTTCCACAGCCGACATCAACCGTCTTTCCGCCTGGAACAAAAAAAGTTTTAAGCAGTTGGTACATATCAGAAGGCTGAGGTTGCGCCAGCCAGTCCTCGCTGTAGCTTTTTGCCATTTCAGAATATGCATTTAATGTCTTTTGATCCATAGGATGAATCTAATTCTGCCGCAACCTACTACTGCATGACAACCTTAAAGCAAAAGCGTACAAATCAGTCCATGAAATCGGCATTACTTTTATTGATTCTGACAGTGACCTCTATAAGCTTCGGCGCCAAAGCTGAGAGTTCTGTGATACGCGACTCGTTAACGATTTCGCCGACAGACAAAGTAGAATTTCTTTGGTCCCAACCCGAGGGAAGTGGGCCGTGGCCTGTTCTCGTGTTGATTCATCCTCACCAGGAATGGCCGAACAAAATTGGCGCCGAACTTTTCGTAAAAAACAAATCATTAGAATATTGGACAAAGAAAGGCTTCGTTACCGTAGCTGTTTCGCAGCCAGGATATGGTGAGTCATCTGGGCCACCTGACTATTGTGGGCCAAAATCCCAGACAGCGGTGATGACAGTAATTGATCATTTTCGACGCCTTTCGTTCGTAATAAAGGATAAGTTTTTTCTTTATGGAGGTAGCCGCGGAGCAGTCATCGCCAGCATGATCGCAACAAAGGATTCTCACCTGGCGGGAGTGATTCTTAAATCTGGCGTTTACGATTTATCTTCAGCATACAAAGCCTTCCCTTGGTACAGCCCGATAAAAATCAGCATAATCTGGGAGCTCGGATTCTATGACGAAGCTAAGATGAAGGATCGCTCTGCAATAAATTTTGTTAGTCAAATCCATGTACCTCTTCTGATTATTCATGGTTCTGAAGATGACCGTGCATCCGTCGAAAATGCAGAGCTGTTTGCGAAAAAGATTAAAGACAGCGGAGGGTCGGCTGATTTGAAGCTGATCAACTCAGAACACGTCATCCCAATGCAAAAGATCCAGTCAGACATGGAAACCTTCATGAGAAAATTCCTTTAGTCTCGGGATATGATCTTATAGACAATAAAGTAATCTTATCTTCTAATATCTGAATGGATTTTGAGCCAAAAGTTTATCGTACAATTGTATTTGTTCGTCACGGCCAATATAAAAAAGGGCCAGAGACTTTAACGCCGCTCGGCCGTCGTCAGACGAGGATTGTGGCCAAAGCGATCAAACCTTTAAGACCAGCTAAACTTTTCTGTAGCACAATGCCTCGAGCTAAAGAAACCGCCAAGATTATTGGCGCCCAAGTTAAACTTAAATCGCACTCAAAGGGATTTTTTCGCGAGGGGTTGCTGCCGGGGACCGTTGGCTTTTATGAACAGCTCACCAAGAAGTCTTCAAAATCCGAGAAATTAAAAATCAAAAGAAAAATGAAAGCAGCCAAAATCAACGCTGATGCAGCATTCAAATTTCTTTTTCGACCACCGAAAACTGGACAGACCTTTGAAGTTGTAGTGGCACATGGAAACGTTATAAGACACTGGGTCTGCAAGGCATTAAAGATCGACCAGGCAAAATGGCTGTCAATGGATGTTAGTCATACCTCGCTAACCACCATTCGTATTGATAAAAAAGGGAACCTCGTTCTTCTGGGATTTTCTGACAACGGTCACCTGCCTCACAAAATGCGGACATATGTTTAAGAATTTTTGCGCGATGATCAATTGCGTGGATTCTTCCTTGAGTCCACATCACTGAACCAAATTTTATTCGGATCGCATTTTGATTACGTTTCCGGTCTGAACTCCGTGCGTTTGAAA
>JAYVKY010000331.1:0-2371 GCA_043767965.1 Pseudobdellovibrionaceae bacterium | reverse complement strand
GGGTCATCATCACTCATTCCAAATCGGTGGTGGGGGCTATAGCCGTACACTTCTATTGCTTTTTCAACGCTTGCACGAATTGCTTTTTGCTTCAATTCGGCTGTTGAGGCTTTGAACTCATGATCACCAAATTGCTTTCGGACTTCTTTATTACTGACTGCGATCAAACTTAAATAATTGGGCTCAAGTGGCAAATATCCGGCTTTGACGAATTCATAAATTCCAGATCGCAATGTGTCTGCAGAATGCCCGCGCGCCGTGATGACTGAAATCGGACGTTGATTAAACACCGCATGGTATAAACAATCCCACGATGGTCCTTTCCATTGAAGATCGGGCAAACCTAATGAAAGTAAAATATCTTGAACAAAAGGCTGTCGCTTTCCCGCAAGGCGTTCGACCTCTGATAAATCAAGATCTCTGAAACATCGAAAAGTTCCCGCCTGATCATCCCACCTGATTTCGAATTCCGAATAAATTCCGGTCTTACCTATAGTATGGTGGTGCAGGGCCCATTCATGACTCGACAAATTAAGCTCTTCGCCCGTTTTTTTATGAAATAGAACTAATGGAGTCGTTAAAAATGCAATATTATCATCAAAATCAAAAAAATAAAAACTGCGACCGCCCCTGTGCAGATTGCGGTCTGGTTCTTTCTTTCTGGTTTCGCCCAACTCTAATTGAGATTTTTTTTGATCATCCGTCATATTTTTATTTTTTTGATTTTTTCAAAATAGTTTTTTTTGTGGTTGGCTTATCCACTGTTTTAGCAACAACTGCTTTTTTCTTGGCAGATGTTTTTTTACTTTTTGATTTTTTATCAACCAATGGCGTCGTTCCGATTTTATCATTAATCAGTTCAAAAGCTTTTTCGGCTGTAACCTGTTCAGCGGTCATGCCTTCGGGCAATCCAACGTTGGTTTTTCCTGCTTTAATATAAACTCCGTAGGGTCCATTTAATAATTGAACATCCACATCATGTTGCGGATGCTTCCCGAATTCTTTCAACGGAGCAGCTTTGCCACGGCCTTTTTTAGGCTGAGAGAGCAATTCTAAACACTTTGCAAGATCCATCGTAAAAACTGTCTCTGTTTTGGGGATAGATCTGTAATCACCATTGCAAAAAACATATGGACCAAATCTGCCGACGCCAACTTTGACTTCTTTTTTTAATTCGGGATGTTCGCCAACAGTTTTTGGCATGGCAATAATATCCAATGCCATATCAAAATTGACGTCCTTCGGGTCAAGCCCCGGCGGCAATGAGGATCGTTTAATTTCTTCGTCATCATTTTCACCCAACTGAACATAGGCGCCGTAACGACCATTTAAAACATATAATTTTTTTTGCGTTTGCGGTTCGATACCAATTGAATCGGCACCTTTGATTTTTTGATCAATCAATTTTTCAATTTGTAAAACAGTCACATCGGCTGGTGCTTCCGCATCAGGAATTGATGCGCTAAAACTTTCTTCGCCGCGTTTTGTTTTCACATAGGCGCCGTATTTACCAACATGAAATTCATAATTATCCAGGCCATCTAATTTGATTGTTCGGGCTTCTTCGGGGTCGATCAAGGCACCTTGTGATTCAACAAGTGCCTTAAGTCCTTTGTCGCCGTGATAAACGCTGGTTAAATATTTTTCCCAGTTCAAATCACCATCTGCGATACTGTCTAAACTTTGTTCCATTTCAGAAGTAAACCCTAAATCCACAAATTGAGTTAAATATTTTGATAATAATTTTGAAACGACCATCGCTGTAAATGTTGGAACCAGCGCATTACCTAATTTTCGAACGTATCCACGATCCACAATAGTTCCTATAACACTAGCATAGGTTGAAGGACGACCGATGCCCTCTTTTTCCATGATCTGTACAAGCGAAGCCTCTGTAAAGCGCGCGGGGGGCTTTGTTTCGTGCGCCGTAGGTTCTAATTTTTTATTTTGAACAATTTCATTTTGTTTTAATTGCGGCAAACGAACTTCGCGTGATTCCAGATCCGCATCTGGATCATCGCTGCCTTCAACATACGCCCGTAAAAATCCTGGAAATTCTATTGTTGTTCCAGTTGCATTAAAAATTGCATCACCGCCAGAAACATTTGCTAAAATTTTCGCCGAGACTTGCTTTTGTTTTGCATCAGTCATTTGTGACGCCATTGTACGCTTCCAAATTAATTCGTACAATTTCATTTGCGGGCCAACCAGTCCCGTTTCATCAGGGTCTTGAAATCTGACTCCGGCAGGCCTGATCGCTTCGTGGGCTTCCTGTGCGCCTTTCGCTTTTTTACCTTCGTAAGTTCTGGGCTGCGCGGGCAAATAGTCTTTGCCGTATTTTTCTAATATCGAAGTTCTAGCTGCGCTGATG
>JAYVKY010000330.1:0-2960 GCA_043767965.1 Pseudobdellovibrionaceae bacterium | reverse complement strand
CCCGTAATTCTAGAAATGGTCAGGAGCAACAGACTTCAAATCAAACAACGACGTCGAACCAACAACAACAAGATGCTTCAAAAATGACAAACACACGCTCGGGCACAAATACGACTCAAACGCCATGGACTGTCAGTACCGGAAACAACAATGTGAATATCGGGACACCGGCAACAACACGTGGTAATAATATTCGTGGTCATAATTAAATAGTCTAAAAAATCGAAGTTTAGTGCTCCACCAGCTTATGACGAGCTGGTTTTTCTCGTTTACTCAACTTTCAGCAAAAAAAATCCGTAGGGGTTTCCCCCTCCGGCCCTGCTCTCACCGCACACATACTGTGTTCGTGTTGTCTATCCTAGTGCCGTACAAGTTGCATCATGCTGTTATCAAAAGGTGATAGCGGCTTTCGTTGTAAATCCATAGTTCATTTTTGTTTCCCAATTGTTACCTGATCCACCTGACCAAGCTCCTCCCGGAGACAAAATTCCTAATCCCGTCGACCATGTTACCCGCTCGCGCGGTTTGTATATCAACTCGATATCTAATTCTAGGCCCAGATCTTTTTTAAAGTCTAGATAATTATTGTCTGGATTTGTCATCAACTGCGCATAGATCACTGTTGATTTTAAATCTAATTTTTCATTCCACAAATATTTAAATGATGGCGCCAGATACATCGCATTTCCGATGGCCTCATCATCTGCTGAATTTGAAGTTGTAAGTCCACTGGCTGTATCACTCGTATGTAAAATTCCGGTATTAAAAAAATCTGCTCGACCCATACGATGGTTAAATAATAAAATTGCAACATCGTAATTTCGGTCTAGCTGATAGGCTTCATAACTTGCTGTTGTTGGATTATCACCACTAACAACACCTAATTTTGTACCAAATTCCCATGAAGAATCATTTGCCGGCATCAGTAATTCTGTCGCCACTGCGTATGAATTTAAACTGATCTCTTCACCCGTCGCTGTCACGGCACCTGTTTGTCCAGTTAAAAAGCTGGCTTCTAATTTAAATTCAAATGCAGTCCATTTTCTTTCTAAATACATGTTCACTGTTTTTGACGAGTACCCACCTGTTCGAGTGACTGCGTTTGGAATTCCAACTGGTGCTACAACAGTATCGTTTGTATCAATGCTTGTGTTACGATTTTGCCAAAATACGCCGGCCTTGGCGCCAATGTCTTTATTGTTATATTCAAAAACAAAAATTTGGTCAGAAATAGTTCGGCCAATTTCGAAATCAGTTTGCTGATTTCGGCTTAAGATCGGCATGAAAGAAATATTATCGACATTAAATTTATAACCAACCATATCTTTTGTATCCATCCAGTGGTCAAAAACGCCACGGCCTGAATTATGAGTAATACCCAAGCCGAATTCAATCGGTGCACGACCGGCGACAAGACTTCCGAACTCGTGGTTAATGTTTAAGTAAAGCTGACTGACTCGTAAATTCGACGACTCAGAATTTTGTGCTGTCGTATTTTTTCCCGAAGTAACTCCTGAGCCAATAAACGAACCTAACTGAGAATTTTTGTAAGCGGCCACTTCGCTTCCTAAAACATCAAAACGACTGATAATATTAATACCATCAGATGCAATCATTTTAGGTTGTAAATACAAATAATTTAAGCCGTAGGATTTTTTATTTCCGGGTTCGGATAATGACGGACGGTCGATATCAACATACTCTATACGATAACCGCCAGTCCAATCGATTGAAATTGCATGTGCTGTAATGTTTACTAAAATTATAATTAAAAACAATGTTGAATTTTTCATATTCTATTTCTGATCCCTATTTTTGAATGATGCCTAAGACATCTGTTTCGTTAACAATGTATAATTCTTCAGAATTAAAAATAACCTTATTCCCTGCATGCTCAGAAAATAAAATCTGATCACCTTTTTGTACGTCCATAGCTTTTAAAAAACCCTTTTTGCTGGTATGACCTTGACCAACCGCCAGGACCACGCCCTTAAGATATCCATCGGCAGACTGAACCATATCAGGGATATACAAGCCACCCGCTGTCATTGTTTCGGCTTTCGTTAAGCGCACGACAATTCGGTCACCCAAAGGCGTCACTGCTTTTGAATAATCAATATTAATTTTTTGAATGGGCTTAGATATAATTTTTTGTAATGTTGATTTTTGAACAGATTTTTTCTTTACGGTAACTTTGCGAGCTGGTTTTTTAATTGGTTTTTTGACCACCTTCTTGACAACTTTCTTGATGGGTTTCCGAGTTGTTATCTGAGTTGTTTTTTTGATAGTCTTTTTGACAATTTTATTTTTCTTTGTATTTTTCTTTGTATTTTTTTTAGCCACGACGATTTTTTTCCTCTTCATAATATTTTTTATACATAATTTCCCATTCGGAAGTGCCTTCCATAACGTTTCTTTTTAACGAGGCCACTTTTTCACGGGCATGCTTGTCGATATCTGCTGCCTCTTTAACAAAAAGTGCGATCGCCATTTTTGTCGCCTTAAGCGCCTGGTCGTCATCCGAAAAGTCAGCGATATCATCGCCCCAAACTTTATCAGTGACTAAATGTGCCAAATGACTTTGGCGGTCCTCAGTTAAAATCATAAAATAAATTTTCTTTCTTTAGCTAGTTTTTGCTTTAAAATTGGAAACATCTTGCCGCGCGAATATTGTTCACCGTGTTCATTTTGCAGAGCCTCTATCATGCCAAAAATTTCTTTGTCTAATTGATCTTCGGCGACAATATTTTTAGTGATGCAATCTTTGATTGTTTGCAAAACAATTTTCTCGTCTGTTTTAAATGTAATTATATTTTGTGATTTCCACTGTGCTAATATTTTTTCTGAAAGTCTTTGTATTTGACTTGTTGTGAGCTTCATCATTTTATATCTTATGCCCCTTAATATAACTGCATTAAAGATCATTTTTTTTATTGTTTCAAGCTTTGTTATGTCGAGCC
>JAYVKY010000329.1:0-2379 GCA_043767965.1 Pseudobdellovibrionaceae bacterium | reverse complement strand
TCAGCAGAATTTATGCGACCTGAATACCGCGCAAAAGCGGCCGCCAATTTGAAATCCGCCGGCATCGAAGGCCTTGTCTGCATTGGTGGCGACGGATCTTTCCGCGGTGCCCAAGCGCTTTTCAGTGAACATCAAATTTCTGTAATTGGCATTTGTGGCACAATTGATAATGATGTTTATGGTACCGATGACACAATTGGTTTTGATACTGCTGTGAATACCGCACTTGGTGCAATCGATCGCATTCGCGACACCGCCGACAGTCATGATCGCGTTTTTATTGTTGAGGTGATGGGCCGAAATTCAGGCTATATTGCATCCTACGTTGGCGTAGCTGGCGGCGCTGAAGAAATTCTAACCGCTGAAAATATCATTCCGGTTGATAAAATTATTGAAAGACTTAAAGAATCACGCGCGCGTGGAAAAACAAGCAGCATTATCGTTACTGCTGAAGGCCAAAAACCCGGAAGATCCTATGATTTGGCGGATTCAATCCGAAAAAAATCTGGGCTCGATGCCAAAGTTTGCATATTAGGACACCAACAACGCGGCGGTAGCCCCACGGCTCATGATCGTATTTTGGCTTCACGCTTAGGATCGGCAGCAGTTATCAGCTTACTTTCTGGAAAATCCAATTTGATGATTGGAAATCAGAGTGCAGATTTAATCGAGGTCAGTCTTGACCTTGTTGCAAAAAATGAAAAGCCCGGCGACAAGACGTTGATTCAACTTGCCAAAACATTATCTGTTTAGTTTGATAACTTCACAGGAGAAATTCGAATGAAAAAAATAATTTTGCCATTGGTGTTCTTAAGTTTATTTACCTTATCGTCGTGTACGAAAAAAACAAACGACAATGAAATTTTATTAGGCTCTTACAGTTCAAACACAGGCGCCACTGCGACATTCGGAATATTTCAAAAACGTGGTATTGACATGGCTGTCACTGAAATTAATGCCGCAGGCGGTATCAATGGCAAAAAAATTAAACACATTAATTACGACAACAAATCTGACAATGATGAAACATTAGCTGTGGTTAATCGTTTGATCAGTCAAGATAACGTGATGGCCATCATCGGCGAAGCGACATCGGGTAAATCAAAAATTGGCGGCCAAGTTGCCCAGCAAAATAAAGTTGTGATGCTTACGTCATCTGCGACCAATCCTGAGGTTACAAAAATTGGAAATTATATTTTCAGAGCTTGCTTCATTGATCCTTTTCAGGGTTATGTGATGGCCAAATTTATGACTGAAAATTTAAAAGTGAAAAAAGCAGCTATCTTGCGCGATGTGAAAAGTGATTATTCAGTGGGCTTGGCTGATGTCTTTATTTCTGAATTCAAAAAAATGGGTGGCGAAATCGTCGCTGATATTTCATATCAAGAGGGAGATATTGATTTTAAATCTCAATTAACAGCAATTAAAGCAAAAAAACCAGATGCGATTTTTGTACCTGGTTACTATAATGAGGTGGCCTTGCTGGCCCGTCAGCTGAAAGATCTTGGCATGAAGCAGCCCATGCTTGGTGGTGATGGTTGGTCTTCACCAGATTTATATAAAATTGCCAAGGATGCTATCAACGGACATTATTTTTCAAATCACTATACAACTGAATCAAAAGATCCAAAAACTGTCGAGTTTGTTAAAAAATTTAAAACACAATTTAATGAAGATGCCGATGTGATGGCTGCCTTGGCCTATGATGCAACTTACATGATGGCAGAGGCCATCAAAAATGCCACAAAAGATTCCAAAGTATTAACTCGGGATTCAATTCGTGAAGAGTTGGCAAATATTAAAGATTTTTACGGTGTTACTGGTAAAATGTCGATGAATGCACAACGTGATGCCGTTAAAAGCGCAGTTGTTGTTAAAGTCGAAGGCCCTGAATATAAATACGTAACAACAGTAAATCCTTAATTTAAGTTTACTTACGCAGCTAAATATTTGATGCAAGAATTTCTGCAACACACATTAAATGGCCTGAGCGTTGGAAGCATTTATGCTTTGATCGCTTTGGGGTACACCATGGTTTATGGAATTCTTGCGATGATTAATTTTGCACATTCTGAAATTTATATGGTCGGCGCATTTGCAGCCTATTTCGCTGCAAAATTTTTAGGTCTTGATACTCCGTCGGTTTTAAATTTCTGCACAGGATTAACGGCGGCCATTTTGGTTTGCGCCGCTGTTGGTTTTTGTGTTGAAAAGTTTGCGTATAAACCGCTTCGAAAATCTGACAAATTAAATGTTCTAATTACTGCCATCGGCGTCAGTATTTTATTTCAATTCGGCGGCCAAATTATTTTCGGAGCAAATCCAAAACCATTTCCAGAATTAATCGAAAATTTTGAAATCGCAAATTACCAAGGGATT
>JAYVKY010000328.1:0-4493 GCA_043767965.1 Pseudobdellovibrionaceae bacterium | reverse complement strand
TGTCCGATTTCATCTTAAAGCGCCACCCAATTTCATGTAAGTGTACCACCGGAGCGGCAGCGACGTGATGTTTACTTGAGCACTTTATTTAATTCAAGTTTTTTCCCACCGGGAAGTAGATTTTGTAATTTTTCCCGGTAGTTACCACCACCAATAATTAACTTCTGACTTGGATGTTCGAGTCGACTAACGATCGCTTCAGCGATCACAGGATCTTCAAATAATTTCAACCAACCATTCGTATCAACCTGTGATGTCACGACAACTGAGCCTTTTCGGTGACGATCTTCTAAAATATCGACCAACACATTAGCTTCGTCGTGTGTGTAATTTCTTAAACCAAAATCATCTAAAATTATAACTTGCGACTGTGATAATTTTTTAACAAACGGCAAATACTTACCAGCAGATTTTGCAGCCATTACTTCTTCGAACAAAAAATTGACTGGAAAAAATAATGTTGAAATATTTTCCGCGCAAAGCCTGCGACCTATAGCAATCGCAAGATGGGTTTTACCAGCGCCAGTTTTTCCAAGTAATAATAAATTTTCTTGGTTTTGATAAAAACCGATAGCTGCAAGCTCACGAAGTTTTGTCTTCGTAAAGCCACGATCAAATGTCTGATCCCAGTCCTCGAGATCCGCGGCACTTCTAAATTTAGCTTTTGTTAAAAGTCTTTTCGCAGCTGCATTTTTTCTTTGATTAAATTCATCCTCCAATATTAATCGCAAAAATTCTAAGTGATTCAGCGATTCACTTCCGGCTTGCTGGGCTCTTTTTTCAAAGCTTTGATGCACCCCGAACAGCCGCAGCCCGTGAGATAATTGTCTAACCTGATCATTCATCATTTTCTAATCCTTCCATTTGTAATTGTTTGTTGTGTAAAAAAACTGACTTTGACTCTCGGACCGGAGCAGATCCTACAAGTTTGGGTCGGTTTCCATTTTTATCAAAATGTTCAGCTGCTGATTGAACGTAGCCATAATTCATTTTATTAAATGTCATTGCTAATTTGCAGCCATGTTCTAAAGCGGCACCGCTGACTTTGTTTGATTGATGTAATCTAATAATTCCTTGAACTCGACGTAAAAATCGAAGCGGCGAAGAGCCCTTTAAAAGCTCTTCAACCAGTTTTACTGTTTCAGGACCAACGCGCGCGGCATCACGTTTTGCAATTTGAACTGAGTACTGGGTTAATGCTAATTTTTCCTCTGGATAATGCTTTTCGTTTGTTGAATAAATTTCTTTTCCCAATAATCTTAAATGTACGCAAATTGGGTTTAGTTCCTGATCGAAAACTTCAATAAGCTTCGTAGTTATTCGAACCCGCATCTCACGGCCAACATTTTGATAGGGCACAGAATAAAACTTCTTCAACACCTGCACATGACAATCCGCATGTACCTTCGGCGTCTTCCATTCTGAAGTTTCCCAGTTAGAGATTGGACAGGGTTTTAATAAATGTTTTTCACCTTCAAAGCGGTCACTGCGGCTTACGCCCCAGTCTTTCATATTCGATAAATTTAACTTTTTTGAATATTCTAAAAATGTAAAATTTAATTCAGCTAAAGAATAAAAATTCTTATCGCGAACTTCTTGATAAAATTGTCTCTGGATCACGCCGATATTTGATTCATTGCCACCTTTATCGCGTGGACGGTACGGACGTGCCGGGATCACCACAAAGCCCCAGTGATTTGCAAAGTCTATAAACCCTGGATTTACATCGGGATCGTACCAGTGCGCTTGATCAACAGCAGCTTTTTGATTGTCGACTGTCACATACGGTGTCACGCCACCAAAATATCTAAATGCGCGTTCCATCGACCGTATTAAATCATCGCGCTTTTGCGTTAGCGTAAATTCACCGTACGTCATTGAACTCATCGCCATCACTCCGCACATAAGCCACGTCTTTGTAAGTTCGCCAGTTTCGCGATTTATAATATTAATTCCCTCAGCGTAATCGAAAAAACATTTTTCACCTGGCTTGTGAATGAGTTTCATCGTCACTGTTGGGTGTGTTGGATATTTTTTATTGTATTCACGCCAGAACTGAACGTAGCTGATTTTGCCACAAGCATGTTCTTTTGCTAAAATATTTATTTGTACACCGCGACTGACTTCGAGACGAATCTTTTCCCAATCAATTAATGCGGACCAGTCAGCTGCCACAGCCCCTGGCTTGACCACGGTTCCACGTTTTATGATTTGCGAAACTGTTTTGCGGTGTTTCTTCACGATCTTTGCTATGGCCCGTTCTGAGCGGCCCTGTCTGAATAATTCTAAGATTTGTTCTTGCATTGCGGTTGTTACCTTTACTGTCGCCATTTCCACCTCTGGAAACAACGAGATCATCGACCTTTAAATTTGTCGCTGACGCTTTCGGGTAAAAACCTCAAATCGAATACAAGTGGTACACTTTGATGAAATCAGGTGGAGCACTTACATGAAATTGACTGGTACACTTTGATGAAATCGGGTGGTACATTTCGGACGAAATCGGTCAATAATCAATAAGGACTTCTTTACTGCCTCAATAACCAGATCTGATTCAGCTACCAACGAGGCAGACGCCGGTTGAATGTCTTTGCTTATTAGTAAGCTGGATTCTGCGGTTTTTTCTTTAAATTGATTCAAAAAATTTTTGTCATCCAGATTTTTACTGAGTTTATTTTTGATCAAAATAACACTTTTAATTTTTCCGGCCAGATCAACCCCGATTCCAACTATTAGTTTCTCTGGATTGCTGCTCGGGGTAGAAAAAAGCGCAACTCCAATACGTACTGGCTTACTTTCCTGATCTTTGACTGCAAAATAGAATGTTGGAACAGAGTCGCCTTCGGAAAATTTCAGGATAGTTGTCGGGTCTGATCAACTTGCTAGTTGATACTTTTCTTTTGTATTCGATTTTTCTTTTACTTTCAAGGGATTTAATTTGACAGATGTCACGGCATCCCAGTTTCGCGTTTCACCTGACCACCTGTTTGGGTTTTTTGCCTGAGCATTTTTATAGATTTCATTCCTGTTTTTTAAAATTTCAATATCGCAACCCTGATGTTTTGACTGTGGTGTTACAAAATTAATTCCGCTGTGTAGGTGTTCAGTATTGTACCATTTAACAAATTTATTCATCCAAGCTATCGCAGCTTCAATGTTTTCAAATGGCTTCGATGGGAATAATGGACAGTATTTCAAAGTCTTAAACATTGATTCAGAAAACGGATTATCATTGCTAATACTCGGTCTACTAAACGATGGCATAACGCCAAGTTTTTGCATTGTTGCCAGCATCGTAGCCGCCTTCATCGGCCCGCCGTTATCAGAGTGAAGTATGATTTGAAATTTATTTATTTTTTCAAGCTTACAGATGTCTTCAAGCAGCACCGATGACAAATCTGCCTCTTGAGTTGCATGAATATCCCAGCCAACTATTTTTTTAGAAAAAATATCTAAAAACAAATACAGATAATAAAACTGACCCCGCACACAACTTTGTAAATAAGTTATATCCCAGCTATAAATTTGATTCGGCCTTGTCGCCTCAAAAGCCTTCGGGCGCTCAACTATTCTCGGCTTTGAAAGCCCGCGATGCGCATTCAAACTTTCAGCTTTTAACACGCGATAAAAAGTTGACTCTGATGCAATATAAATTCCTTCATCAGCAAGTTTGGGCACGATTTGATGCGGGCTTAAATTGACATAGGCCGCACTCACCGATGTTTTGATAATCAAAGCTCTTTCTGATTCCTCCAATTTATTTGCTGGCGTCGTCAGCGGCCCGTGGCGCTGATCTATCGAGTTTAATTTCCATCGCTGCAATGTCCGCTCTTCAAGATCAAAGGCCTCGCAGGCACGAAACCTGCGACAACCAGAGGCTACAGCTTCGTCAATTAATCCTAAAATGTTTTTTCGATTTTCAGACAAAGTTAAATGTCCTCGTCCTCGGCTAGCGAGGGCCACAATAAATTGGCTTTTTTTTGGAGTATCAGCAGCGCCGAAACCTCCGCTAAAGCTGCGTCTTTTTTTCTTAAATTCTTTTCTAAATATTTAATTTTTAAATCCCGCTCATCTTTTTTAAATAAATTAACTTTGGGCTGATTTATTGATGTCAAAAAACTAGAACGCCACTCTGTCAATTGAGCCGAATGAAGCCCATTCTTGCGCAGATACAAGCCAAGCTCTTCTTCATTTAAAGAATATGTTTCTGAAATTATTTTTAAAATTTTTTCGGCAGAATACTGATGCTTATTTTTTTTGTTTCTCATTTCTGAGATATTAGCACATTCTGACTGCCATTTGCTAACTGTACTGATGGCTACGTTATTTTCACTGCAAAACTCTGCAATTGTTTGATTGCCTCTTGAAATTAACTTTTTAACAATAGCTTCTTTGAATTCCTTTGAAAATCTTGGCTTTGTTTGCATGCGTTATCCTAAAACCGACCCCTATTATTTTTTTAACTAACACGACAACTTCCCTGAAACAGGGGG
>JAYVKY010000327.1:0-8407 GCA_043767965.1 Pseudobdellovibrionaceae bacterium | reverse complement strand
ATATCGCCAAATTCAGCCGTGCCGAAGATGAATTCACGATGAAAGGTGGATATGCCGCCGAGAGCGAGGCACGATCAATTGCCGCTGGGTTGGGGCTGAACGCAGACCGTATGGATTTAGTAATCAGCGTATTGTCGGGCGGTGAACGCCGCCGAGTTGAACTCGCCAGAATTCTCTTTGCCGGAAGCGACACGTTGTTATTGGATGAGCCAACAAATCATTTAGATGCAGAATCTGTCGCATGGCTTGAACAATATCTAGCAAATTTTCCTGGTACTGTTATTGCTGTTACTCATGATCGTTATTTTTTAGATAATGTAGCTGGTTGGATTTTAGAACTTGATCGTGGTGAAGGCATTCCTTGGAAAGGAAATTATTCTTCGTGGCTTGAGCAAAAAGATAAACGACTAGCAAATGAAGAAAAGGAACAATCAAAGAAAGCAAAAACATTAGAGCGTGAACTAGAATGGATTCGCCAAGGGGCGAAGGCTCGACAATCAAAATCTAAAGCGCGTATTTCTGCGTACGAAAATTTATTAAAAGAACCCTCAGCTGACAAATTACAAGAGATGTCAATTTACATTCCAGCGGGCCCAAGATTGGGCGATATTGTTATTGAAGCAACAGGCGTAACAAAGGGTTATGGAAAAAAATTATTATTAGATCATGTCGATTTTACAATACCAAAAGGAGCTATTGTTGGCGTCATTGGGCCCAACGGAGCTGGTAAATCAACACTGTTTCAAATGATTACTGGGCGGGAGGAACCCGATTCAGGAACATTTAAAGTCGGCCAGACAGTAAAAATTGCTTATGTCGATCAAACACGAGAGACTCTTGATCCGAACAAATCAGTGTATGAAGAATTATCGGGTGGTTCTGACATTATCAAATTAGGCTCTCGTGAATTAAATGCCAGACAGTATGTCAGCTGGTTTAATTTTTCTGGTAGTGATCAACAGAAAAAAGTGGGAACTCTATCGGGCGGGGAAAGAAATCGAGTAAATTTAGCAAAAATTTTAAAAGAAGGTGCGAATCTTTTATTGCTGGATGAGCCAACGAATGATCTTGATGTCAATACTATGCGAGCACTTGAAGAAGCACTTTTGGAATTTGGTGGATCAGCCATTGTGATTTCACATGACCGTTGGTTTTTAGACCGCGTCTGTACACACACCATGGCCTTTGAAGGGGATTCTAAAATTTATTTTTATCCGGGTAGTTTTTCTGAGTATGAAGAAGACCGCAAAAAAAGATTCGGTGAAGATTCAACTCCGAAACGTATAAAGTTTCGGATGATTGATTAGTCAGTTGCTAGTGTTTAAAATAAATGTCGTCTGTAAGCCACCGATGATACGATTCCTAGCCCAGCCATCGTCGTTAACATCCCTGATCCGCCGTAACTTAAAAGTGGTAATGGGACACCGACGATAGGTAACAGGCCAATCACCATCCCCATATTAATAAACATATGCCAAAACAAATAGGCCGTTACTCCGACGACTAATAGCGCGCCATTCTTATCGCGGGCACGCGAGGCAACTTCAAAACAGACAAAAAATAAAATAACAAATGTCAGCATCACTAAAAAACTTCCAATGAAGCCCCATTCTTCGGATAAAACAGAAAATATAAAATCAGTGTGACGTTCAGGTAAAAATTCGAGTTGTGATTGAGTGCCTTGCCTAAACCCTTTTCCTAAAAATTGGCCAGATCCGACAGCAATGCGTGATTGAATTGAATTATAACCTTTTCCTTGGGGGTCCGAATCTGGTGAAATAAAAGTTAGAATCCTATTTTTCTGATAATCTTTCATGACAAATTTCCATGCTGTGGGGATGGCAATAAGGCCTACTGTGACTAAGAAAATAATAATTCCCTTTCGTATTTTAACAAAAAACAACAGTGTCCCGCCAATCAAAGCAAGCATTAGACCAGTACCAAGATCAGGCTGTTTAACGGTAAGAACGAATGGAATGAAAACTAAAATTGTAGGAATTAAAATTTCACGCAGTCCCATACCGCGGCCCTGTGGATTTTTCCCCACTAAAATCTTTGCTAATAGTAAAATAATCCCAAGTTTCATAGTTTCGGAGGGTTGATATCTAAAAAAATGAAGGTCAATCCAGCGCTGACCGCCAAGTACAACTTTTCCGTGCAGATCCGTATAAATTAGAGCAAAGACATTCAGAATGTAAATCACCCAAACCATGCGATTAACCCAGATATAGTCAATAAAAGTCAAAATAAAAAATAGCGTCCAGCCACCAGTCAGCCAAATAATTTGTTGTAAAAATAATGAAGTAACACCTTCCGAGTGTGGGCCATGTGTAGCGCTATATAAATTGATAAGCCCCGCAACATTTAAAGCAAAAATCAGAGCAATAAGCCTGACATCAAGCCGATTTAAAAAATTTCTTTCGGAGACAATCATTTTTTATTCCCCATCTAAGATATTTGGTTTTTCTTTAACATGTTTGATTCCAATTTTTAATCCCTCAGCTATAATTTCAGGATGATATTTTTTAAAATAGGCCTCGATCACGTCACGCGCAATTGGTGCGGCGCCAGGATTTCCGTGACAACTGTGTTGGGCAAGTACGGCGACAGTAATTTCTGGTTTATCCCATGGCGCCCAGGCGACAAACCAACCATGATGTCGCATATGAATAGGACGAGCTTCGCAGGAAGCATAAATTTGATCTGCAGAAAAGCTCATCACCTGAGCTGTTCCTGTTTTTCCGGCCATTTGAACGCCTGGAATTTTTAAATTTCTGGCAGTGCCATGTGTACCATTCGTTACACGTCGAAGGGCTTCTTTAACAATTTTAAAATTTTCAGGATCAATTTTGTAGCCATTAGGTTGTGGCAATGTAATATCGCGCACTTCTGTTGGGAATCTTTCAAATAAAATCTTACCTTCATGATCAGTCACTTTTTTAACGATAAATGGTTTAACAACCTTACCTTCTGTGGCAATTGTATTGTAGGCAATAGCCATTTGAATCGGCGATACAGTCACATAACCTTGGCCAATCGCAGTACTTAAATTTTCGCCGAGCTGCCAAGGTTCTCCGCGGGCGGCGAGCTTCCATTCAGAATTGGGCATACGGCCTGAGACTTCTCGATCTATTTCTATACCGGTTTTAGATCCTATACCTAATAGACTAATATAATTATACATTTTGTCGATACCAAGCTTGATACCCAGTTGGTACATGAACACGTTACTACTGCGTTCGAGGGCATCGTAAACAGTAATATAACCTTCACCGTTTTTATTGTGGTTATGATACCAGCGATTACCAAAAAAGAATTTTCCGGGTGCGTATAAAACTGTTTTATCAGTGATTGCTTTATCTTGTAGGGCGGCCAAAGCAACGAAGGGTTTAAACGTAGATCCTGGCGAAAAGTGATCTTGGATAGCTTTATTTCTGAGTGGCTTGAACGGATCCATCACAAGTTTGCCCCAAACTTTTGCCGAGATTTCTGTGGCAAAATCATTCGGGTCAAAAGAGGGCGCATTCACCCAGGCTAAAACTTCACCATTTGTTTTCATCGCCACAAGCGAGCCAATACGATTTAACTTTGTAAATGAATCGTAAGCTGCATTCTGCAAATCACGGTCGATCGTCAAAATAGCACTGTGACCGTGAATAGGCTCGAGGTCTTTAATTTGCTCACCATAGATATTTGGGATTTCTGTTATTGTTTCTCGACCATGAGCATCGACTTGAATAAAATTTTGTCCATCGGCGCCACGAATTTTTTTTTCTAAAAATTCTTCAAGGCCACTTTTTCCAACAATATCGCCTTGTTCTAGAACTAAATTTTCATTGGCATATTTTAAATTTAATTTCTCAAGTTCTTTTTTTGAAATTTCACCGACATACCCAAAAAGTTGGGCTCCATTTTCTTTCAGCGGATAATGCCTCACAATTGATTCGCGAATTTCAAGGCCTGGCGCATCTAAGCGAAGTCTTTTAAGTCTAAAAACTTCTTCTCGCAATAAATTATCTTTCAAGCGAATTATCGAGAAAGGTCCATTCATGCGTTTACTTTTTTGAATTTTTTCGATCACTTTTTCTGGTTCTTGGCCGATGATTGGGCCAATATCTGCAGCTAATCTTTGGATATCATCAATATATTGTGGTGAAATCAAGGCCTCAAAACCGGGTAAGTTTTCAACAAGTGCTCGACCGTCGCGATCCAAAATAAGTCCGCGCGGCGCCATTATTTTATTTTGTTTGACGCGATTTTTTTCAGAGAACTGGCGAAGTTCTCGGCCACTAATGACTTGCAACCAAACCAAACGAAAAACAAAAATAAAAAAAGTAAAAAAAACAAAGTAATAAAATATTTTATAACGATTTAAATAATCGCGAGCCTCATCTGGATTAGAGATATATTCACTGCGCATATTAAAGTTCACTCAAGTGAGTATTTAAGTTTTTAGTATCAGAACTTGACCATGTTTCAGATGTTGATAGTCTGAGATCAATAAAATCTAAGATAAGATAAACTACTGAGCTTGCTAAAAAGGTCATTCCAGCCTCGAGTAGTCTTTGAAAAAAGAACACAGAAGTCATATTTTGTTCGAGGTATGTGCTGATAAGTATATAAAATCCAGAATAAAATAGACTTGCAGAAGCAGCCAGTACCGCAAATAAAAACAGGCTGGCAGAATGGATTCGATTTTTAAATATCCACACAAAACCAAATAGGCCGATCAGGCTAAGCCATGACATTTTAAGTGGCATCAGTGAAAATAAAGTTAAAAGATAACCCAAAAAATAAGCGTAAAAAATCGCGACATAACTAGGCCACTTTAAAAATATAAAAACTAAAAACACGAGCCAAAGCTGTGGCGCGGGTAAAAAATCAATCAACACAGACCAAAAACTTGTTTGAAATGCACAGAAAATTAAAAAAATAAGCGTAAATAAAAAATATTTTAAAATAACTCGCAATTTTTTCTGACTGATCATTGAGTTTGTTTTTCTTTCAACTTTGTTGAATCTAAATGCTCGTCGGTTTCATTTATCTTTTCGAAAAAACTTTCATTGGCCGCATTTTGAACAATGAAAACCTCTTCGATTTTTTCAGATTCAATGACAGGTCGGATCTGTATAATCAAAGATGCACTTTTGGTTTTACGTTCTACTTCGGTGACAACACCCAACGGAAAACCCTTCGGAAAAATATTATCTAGGCCACCAGTGACAATCAAGTCGCCTGCTTTGACGTCATCTGTACGGTCAACATACTGCAGAACGCCATTATTTTTACCCTGTCCTTCGACGATACCATGGGATCTTGTTTTTTGAATCAAAGCATCAACGACAGAGTAGCGGTCAGTCATTAGCATAACGTGACTGCTAAAGCGTTCTGGTTTATAAATATAACCCACAGCCCCAGAAACAGTCAGAACTGCCTGCATATTTTTTAAGCCATGAGATGTGCCCTTATTGATTGTTATCGTTTTATGATCAGGCACCAAATCGCGACCAATTACTTGGGCTGGAATCAACTGCATTTTCGTATTTTTTTGAAAATCGATTAAATTCTTTAACCGCTCAAGTTCGATTTGATTTTCTTCAAATAGCGTCAAGCGTGTGCTAAGCTCGTTCATCTTATTTTTAAGCACTGTATTTTCAGACTTTATGTGAAGTAAATTAATATATTCCGAGACTGTTCCTCGAACCCCAAGGCTGAGGCCTGAGAAAAATGATTGAAGAGCCTCTGCGGCGAAGCTTAAGGGCTGAGCAAACCAAACAGTTGTTGTTCTTTTTTGCTCCATGTTAATAGAAATCAATGGAAGTATAAAAATGACAAGTAATAAAAAAGTTTTTTTGAAATTAAAATTTAGAAAATTCAAAAGTTGTAACCTCGTTTTTTAGACTGATCTTATAACGGTAACAAAAGAAATCAAAAGATCAAGATGATAAATTACCTTGATCTTTATTTTGAAACATGAGGACATATTCGACATCGAAGGAGCACTCACAAATGTCAAAGCAAGATCGCAGTTTATTTCTAGCTCAAATTAAAAAATCACTCACAGGGTCATTAAATGCACGAACGGTTGTAGCCATTTTTGTTTTCGGTATGATTATTGCCGTTTTTGTACTTTCAGATTTATCCGGTCGCGCCGGTGGTAAAGGCGGAAACCTAGGCTCTGGGGCTGCCGCAACAGTGAACGGTCAAATTATTTCAATCAAACAATTTCAAGATCAAGAGACTCGAATTTCAAATTATTATGCGCAACTTTTTGGTGGTCAATTCGACAAGATGTTTCAAAGAAAACAATTAATGTCGGAAGCGATGAATGAGCTTGTGAACAATGCTGTCGCCGAACAAGCCGCTGGTCAAGAATCACTTTTCGCAACAGATGCTGAAATTCGTACGGCTATTTTGGAAATACCGGCATTTAAAAAAGATGGTGTTTTTCAATCTGATTTGTATAAAAACTTATTGAATGCAAACAGGTTAACTCCGGCTGAATTTGAAGGATCACTTCGTCAACAAGTTTCTTTGCAAAAAGTGCGTGGACTATTCGAGGCAACTTCTCGACCCTTAAGCATAGAAAAAAGTATTGAAACTGAATTGAAATCTTCACAATTAAATATCCAATACGTTAAATTGAATTTTGAATCTTTGAATACAGCGGCCACTATTTCGGATTCAGAGGTTACGACTCAACTCGCAAATCCTGAGTTTAAGAAAAAAGTTCAAGACTATTATGCGAAAAATGCAGCTGAATTTGAAACAGCAGAACAAATTAAAGCGTCTCACATTTTAATCAAAGCAGATGCTCAAGATGCAGCAGCTACAGAAAAAGCTAAGCTTAAAGCTGAAAATATTTTGAAACAGATTCCCAATACTGATTTCGGAAAACTTGCAACTGCGAACAGCGACGATCCTGGCTCTAAAGCAAAAAATGGTGATCTAGGTTATTTTTCAAAAGGTCGAATGGTTCCTGAATTCGAAGCTGCAGCTTTTAAATTAAAAAAAGGTGAAGTTTCAGGTTTGGTTAAATCACCATTTGGTTTTCATATTATTAAAGTAACTGATAAAAAAGAGGCCCAAAAATTATCTGAACCACAAGCATTTATAAAAATAGCACGCAAACAAATTGCTGAAAGTAAATACCTAGAGCTTTCAAAAGAAATAGAGGCTCAATTAGCAAAAGACCCAGCAGGGATTGAATCTTATTTGACAAAAAATAAACTGACGTGGTCTGAGTCAGGCTATTTTGATTTAGCCACAGAAAATGTACCACAAATCAATTCGCCCAGTGTTTTCAAAGCCAGCGTCGAGTTGACAAAGAAAAATAGATACGCTAAAAACTTAGTCCGCGATGGGGACTCTCAGTATCTGATTAAGTTAAAAGATATGAAAAAGGTTGAATCTGTATCTACGGCCGAACAGATTGAGCAGCTGGCTAAACAAAAATCATTTGGCGGATATCAGAAGTGGGTTGATGGCTATAAAAAAGAAGCCAAAATCGAAACGAACGGACAGCTTTTACAGCAGGCTGAGTAGATACATTGAAGAGTTATTTATTTTAATAAATGTTTTGGTTCGAAAGCATACGGAAACAACTCTGAAAACTTCAGGGTTGTTTTTTTTTGCTCAGTATTGACCAAAGTTATTTCAGTATCTTTTGTACAGAACTCAGCCAAAACTTGACGACAGAAACCACATGGCGGCCAGGGCGAGCTCTCATCGCTAGCAACAACAACTTCAGTAATGGTTATAGGCTTTAAATTTTCGCTAAAAGCCTTCCAGATAGCGACACGTTCAGCGCAAACAGTACCGCCATAAGAAGCGTTTTCAATATTGCAACCAGAATAGACTTTTCCGTTTGAAAGTTTTATTGCAGCCCCAATTTTTTTTTCAGAATAAGGTGAATAGGAATATTGTCTGGATTCCAGCGCCAAAGTGATTAAATCATTTTTTAAAAAGTTCATAGCCCAATCCTTTCAGTGTTGTCGACAGCCAAATCATGGGTAAACCTTGAATCGCTGAAAAATCATCTGTTTTAATTTTTTCAAATAGACAAATGCCGGATTTTTCTATTTTATAACTACCGGCGCAATCCAAAGGAAGATCTAAATCAACGTAATTTTTTATTTCGGTTTCACTTAATTTTTTGAATGTCAATTCAGAGACATGATTTAATTGAAATACCTTTAAATCAGTGATCACAGCGACGGCTGTGATCAATTGATGTGTTTGGTTATTCATTTTTTGCAGTTGTTGAATGGCATTTTCTTTAGTGTATGGTTTTCCTATAATTTTATTATTAAATAAAACAAGTTGGTCACCAGCAACAACAACTGTATCTTTTGAAAAAATAGATAATGCTTTTTCATAAGATAAAGATTCTGCGATCTGAAGCGCA
>JAYVKY010000326.1:0-8738 GCA_043767965.1 Pseudobdellovibrionaceae bacterium | reverse complement strand
CACGCACTCAACTCAACTTCCTGGTGCTACTGGCGAATCCAGTGGTGGTCGTGGCGAAATGGTTTGGCCACTGGCACGTGCGGCGATGGGCGTAGGCGTCGACGGTATTTTTGTTGAAACTCACCCAAATCCAGCTGTGGCTTTATGCGATGGACCAACTTCTTTGCCCTTAAAAAATTTAGAAACAGTATTGAAAAATTTAAAAAATATTTTCAATACCCATACTCAAACATAGAAGTAAAGTTTATTATTTTGAAAAAACTGATCCGCCCATTGATTGCAGTCATTTTATTAGCCCTGTTGTTTCGAACGGGGCTGATAAAACTAGATCAGCTGAAAACTACCGTACAAAATATCCCCTTGATGCTGTCTGGTTTTTTTCTGATTGGTCTTCAAATTCTTTTTTTTGGTTTTCGCTGGAAGATCATTGTTGATTATTATCATAAAATTTCATTCGCAAAAATTATGCAACTTAATTTAATCAGTCAGTTTTTTAATATTTTTATACCTGGCGGTATTGGTGGTGATGTTGTTAAGGCCCTCGAATTGTCAAAGTCAGAAAATATTCCCAAGCAAAAAACAATTGCAACTGTTGTCATTGATCGCGTGCTAGGGCTGTATTGCATGATTTTGTTCTCTACGATTTTTTTGTTGTTTGAACTCAATCAACCTATTGATATTAAAAAATATTTTTATATCAGTCTTTTAATGCTGTTCACTGCCACTACGGGACTGATTTTTCTAGAAAAAATTGTAGCCCTTGTAAAATTAATATCGCACAAAATGAATTCTAAAATCATTTTCAAAATTGTTGATGGGCTTTGCACCGTCAGTTCTGGTTTTAAAACTGTTTCAAATGTAAAATCCCTATCGCTCATCATTGTAACAAGCCTCATCGCTCAATTGCTTACGGTTACATTTTTATATTTGGTTGTCGCTTCCATCGTGCCCGATTCCCCGTCGCTTTTTTTATTTTTTCCCTTGGCCTGCTTTGCCCTTATGGCATCATCGATACCCATAACCCCCGGGGGTATTGGATTTGGCCAAGCTGCTTTTTACTTTATCTTCTCTATTTTTAGCCCTGAAATCGCTAACGCTGTAGTTATCGGCATCAGCCTGATGCAACTCTTTACAATCATATTCAGCTTGCCTGGAGCCTATTTTTTTACAAAAATATCTAAAGTACAAACACTGACTTAACTGAATCAAATTAACTTTTACTGAAAGGTTCACTCATGACTCTTTTAATCAAACAACTTATTAATTTTATTCGCATGCTTCATTCCGAAGGCGGCACCAAACAATTAGCTTGGGGCTTAACGCTGGGGGCATTTTTGGGTTTTTCACCATTTTTCTCACTGCAAACTTTTTTAGTTTTGCTGATAGTTCTTATTTTTAAAGTTCAATTTGGTGCAGCAACGCTGTCGGCTTTCTTTTTTAAAATCATGGCTTTTTTAATTGATCCGATCGCTGATGTCTTGGGTAAGTCGATTTTAGAATCTGAAACATTTCGCCCCACGTGGACCATGCTTTATAATATGCCCATAGTTCCGTATACACGTTTTAATAATTCAATCATCATGGGCAGTTTTGTTTTTGCACTGGTGATTTCGCCACTTCTTTATTTTGGTTTTAAAATTCTTATTCAAAAATACCGAGTTCATGTCGTTCATGCTTTTGAACAGTCAAAGGCATGGAAAGCCTTCAAAGCCACAAAATTTCATGATTGGTATCAAAAATACGATGACCTTTACGGAGCACACTAATTATGTCTGAACAAACCGATTCAACAAACACTCAAAATATGTCATCAAATAAAAATAAATTACCAAAAAAATCGGGCATCATTCGTTGGAATGCAATTATTCCGCTTGTCGTATTTTGTGTTCTCATTTTTGCATATTTTCATTTCTTTTTTGATTCCCACATGAAATCACTGATTGAATGGGGTGGCTATAAAGCATTGGGCACTGAAATCAACATTCAAAAATTTGACTCTTCCTTTACTAGGGGCCGCGTCGAAATTTCAAAAATTGAAATCACTGATGGCCTAAAGCCTGATTTCAACAGCCTTGAAATCGCTTCGATTAAGTTTGATGTGAATTGGGATGCTTTGCTCCGAATGAAAATTGTCATCGAAGAGATGGCCGCTGAGGGCATTCAGTTTGCCTCAAAACGCACACACCCAGGCCGTGTCGCGCCCCCTGCCCCACCATCAAACGAGCCCAGTTTCACCGACCAACTTCAAGGCAAAGCCGTTGATAAGTTATCTAAAGATTATGAAAATAACGTCCTTGGCGATATCGCTGGTTTTTTAAAATCTGGCGACATCAATTCGCAATTAAAAAATATCGAAGGCACATTGGCTTCTAAAAAAATGGCCGAAGACATGAAAACAAAGTGGTCTGGTAAACAATCCGAATGGGACCAGAAAATCAAAACTCTGCCTACCGAAAAAGATTTAGCCACCTTTAAAACCAGATTCGATGGCATCAAATACAAAGATTTTAAAACCCCAGATGAATTAAAATCCTCTGTCGATCAATTTAATTCACTTAAAAGTGATGTTGATAGCAAGGTCAAAATTGTTGATGCTACAAAAAATAATTTAACTGAAGATCTAAAATCTGTTCAATCTGATTATCAAAACCTAGAAAAACAAATCAAAGTTGATATTGATCAAATTAAAACCAGATTTAAAATTCCAAAAATCAACGCCGGTCAATTTGCAAAATCATTATTCATGCAATATTTAACTCCGTACATGCAGAAACTTGATCGCTATAAAGCGATGGCGCAAAAATACCTTCCGCCTAAATATGCTAAAATGCTTGATAACAAAAAAGATTCTACAGCAAAAGCTGATGATGACACAATCCAGCCCCACCCTCGTGAAAACGGTGTGACTTATGAATTCCCGGTACTTAAGGGCTACCCTATGTTTTGGATTCAAACAGTTAAAATAAGCTCTAGATCAAATGCCCAAGCTGATTATGGTGATATCAATGGTACAATTAAAAATATCACATCCAACCAACGCCAAATCCAAAAACCTACAACATTAAATGTCACAGGCGACTTTAAATCTAAAAATGTGACTGGTATAAACGCCAATTCAACATTTAACAATATGAAGGCCGTTCCTGAAGTTGATTTCAATGTTTCGGTTGCAAACTACCCGCTTGAAAAATTAGAACTTTTGCAATCGGCTGACGGCGCCATACAAATACCGAAGGCCATCGGCAGCCTTCAGGTTTCAGGCAAAACAGTTGGCTTTAAAAATTATGAAATCAGTTTATTAAATAATTTTAAAAACGTCAGCTTCGAAACCACCGCCAAAGAAAAAGTTGTCGATGATATCTTAAAACAAACTTTTGCTTCTATCACCGATTTCGATCTAAAGGCCAAAGCCAGTGGCGAACTTAAAGACCTGAACATGGAAATCTCATCAAGCTTAGGCGATAAACTGCAGGCCGCTTTCAGCAGCTTACTGCAAAAAAAGATCGACGAAGTGAACGCACAGATCAAGGCCAAAATCGACTCAGAAATCGGCAAAATCAAAAAAGACATCGACGATCAAGTGAACGCACTAAAAACAAAATACACAGGCGAGCTTGCAAAAGCCCAATCCCAACTGGATGGCCAAAAAAAATTAGCCGACGAACGCATCGCCCAATCCAAAAAAGATTTAGAAAACCAAGCCAAAAACAAATTACAAAACGAAGCCCAAAAAGCTGCCGATGATTTGAAGAAGAAGTTGGGATTTTAGATTCAAACTGAATATTATTTTTATCAAAATTGGTACTGATTGTAGATTTAAGCTGACAAAATTAAAATTATTGGCCTTTTTAAAAAATAGCGCCGCAAAGGTTAGGTTGTTGGCTTTGACTAATCTCGCAGACATTGCTGACAGAGGCAACCATGAAAAATGTCAATGGTGCAGATTCAGTACATGGAATTCAATACACTTCTGACTTGTGAATTTTGTTTTTAAATTATTAATCTCTGAATTTACTTGCAAAGTACGCCAAATTGAAGTACTGTTTTTAAATGGATAAAGTGATCTTTGATAAAGTACATAAACAACTCAGGAAATTACCAAATCATGTGGTCACAAAACTTTTAACATGGGCCCAATCCGTAGAACTCAAAGGGCTTCGAGAAATCAGAAAATTGTCTGGATACCATGATGAACCTTTAAAGGGAATTCGGCAGGGCCAGCGGTCGATACGTCTAAATAAAGGCTGCCGAGCGATTTATATCGAAGAAGATGATGGCAGCATAAATTTAATTATTATTGAAGAGGTCAACAAACATGAGTACTAAAAAAATCGGAACCAAAGAAATCGAAAAAGAATTCGGCCCATTAACTTTTGCCAGCTTAATTAAGTCTTACCGACTGGGCGAAGAAATTTCCCAAGTTCAATTTGCAAAAATATTGGGTTTATCAAAACAAAGTTTAAATGATTTAGAAAGTGGCCGAAAAATACCGACCATTCACCGCGCCATAGGCGTTGCTAAAAAAATTGGTTTATTGCCTGAACTGGTTGTTCGAGTTGTTCTGCAGGATCAAGTCAGCAAAGAAAATTTGAAATTATTTGTTTCTGTGAGTTCAAATTTTTCGCTGAAGAAGGTTTCTTAGTTATCGAATAATAAAATGATACCATTCTACAGTTTGTGGACAAAGCCTTCATAATTTCAATTCCCACCCCGCAACCAATCCACAGCCCCGTTCGTCTTCCGATAAGGCTTATCCTTCTGCAAAAAAACCGAGGCCGGCAATTTATCAACACCAAAATATTTTGAAAGTTCACTGTTTTTATCCCAAATTCTAACAAACGGATCGTGGTTAAATTCAGGGAAACTTTTTAAAAATTTTTGAATGTCTTCCAGCGATGAGTCCATATTGACGGCAATAAATTTTATTTTTTGTTCTTTTTTGTCATCAGCCTGATTTTTTTTCACAAATTGTATAATTTCCGGAATTTCATTCACACACGGTGTGCACCAAGAGGCCCAAAAATGCACAATAACCATGTCACCTGAATTATACGCATCCATTATGGTTTTTGATGGCAAGCCATTCGCATAAGCCTTGTCGTAGTAATCATAAAATTGATTTTTGGCATCCATGAAAGCATTGATCAACGGCGCTTCACCTTGGGCCGTTTGTGGGCGCTTAACGTCATATGAAATATAATCTTTGGTATAAAAAATTCCTACGATCGTTATCACGGCTAATGCTAAAAACAAAATGCCTAATTTAAATTTCATTTGCGTTCCTTTTTTGAAATTTTAAGTAAAAAAAAAGCCTAGTTTTCACTAGGCTTTTTTGAAGTTTCTATTTTTTAAAAAACTATCGTGTCACGAACATTGCTGCACGAGACTTGTTTTTCATCTGACGAATACCTTTTTTAGTTTTCGCGTCAGCCACTGATTTAGCTTTTTTAATTTTGCTGACAACTTTAACTGCGACTTTATCATCTTTTTTTGCTGCTGCAGATTTTTTAGTATCTTTTGCTTCAACTTTTGTTTTCCAGTCAAAATCTACGAACTCAAGAAATGCCATCTCTGCTTTATCACCTGGACGACGTCCGATTTTAACAACACGAGTGTAGCCACCTGGACGATCTTTAAATCGTGGCGCAATATTTTTTACTAGATCAACAGCGATATCGCCGTTTGCCAATTTAGAAGAAATAACACGAATAGAATTCAATGTGCCCTTACGACCCAAAGTAATTGCTTTTTCAATATGACGACGAACTTCTTTCGCTTTAACAACAGTCGTTTTAATACGACCGTGCTCGACCAAAGAAATCATCAACCCACGTAAAAGCGCCTTGCGCGGACCACTCTTACGACCAAAATATTTTGTTAACCGACGATGTGAAGACATTTAAAACCTCTCTTATACCTTTGACTGAATTACGACTGAACTTCACGCTTCGACTGAGGCGGAGGTACATTAGGATCCCAACCCGGAGGCGGCCATCCATCGATCTTCATTCCAAGACCAAGTCCCATTTCTGTTAAAATTTCTTTAATTTCATTTAATGACTTACGACCGAAATTTTTCGTCTTAAGCATTTCGCCTTCTGAGCGAACTACTAATTCGCCGATATAGCGAATATTTGCATTCTTCAAGCAATTCGCAGAGCGTACACTTAATTCAAGATCATCAACAGATCTGAATAAATTGTCGTTCAATGAACTATGACCCATTGATTTAATTTCTTCTGACGGTTCAAGCGATTCATCAAAAGTTAAGAAAATCTGTAACTGTTCTTTTAAAATTTTAGACGATAAAGAAATCGATTCTTCTGGTTTCAATGAACCATCTGTCCATACTTCTAAAGTTAATGCATCGTAATCAGTTCTTTGACCAACACGCGCATTCGATACGGCATAGTTCACTTTGCGAATTGGGCTATGTAAAGCATCAATTGCAATGTAACCAACAGGTAACTGCTCGCTGCGGTTTTCGACTGGCACATAACCACGACCATAAGAAACAATAATTTCAGCATTGAAATTAGCATTGTTGCCTAAAGTTGCGATATGTTGATGTGGGTTTAAAATTTCAACTTTATCATTTGTAACAATGTCAGCCGCCGTAACAATGCCTGCACCTTTTTTAGAAATCTTTAAAGTAAAAGTTTCTGAAGAGTGCTGACGAAAACGAACTTGCTTTAAGTTTAAAATAATATCTGAAACATCTTCTAACACATCAGGAATTGTCGAGAATTCATGCAGAACCCCGTCGAATTTCACAGCTGTCGCCGCAGACCCCATCATTGAACTCAATAAAATTCTTCGTAAAGAATTTCCCAAGGTAACGCCAAAACCGCGCTCAAGTGGCTTGATAATGAACTTAGCATACTCAGAAGTCTGAGTTTCTTTTTCAATCTCAAAACCTTTAGGCTTGATCAGTTCTCTCCAAAATTTAAAATAGTGCTCTTGCATTTTAACCCCTTAATTATCGAGAGTAATACTCAACGATCATGCTTTCTTCAACCGGTATAGAAACTTCATCACGTGATGGGAAATCTTTAATTGTTCCCTTGAACGCTGAATGATTCGCCTCTAACCATGAAGGCATAGTACGTCTAGCAACTGATTGAATACCGATTAAAATTTTGTTCATTTCACGGCTTTTTTGAGCCACTTCAATGACATCACCTTTTTTAACAACAAAACTTGCGATGTTTACACGTTTTCCATTAACTAAAAAATGATTGTGCGAAATCAATTGACGAGCCTCACGACGAGAACTTGCATAACCTAAAGTGTAGATGACGTTATCTAAACGTAATTCTAAATATTTAAGTAACTCAGTGCCTGTGATCGCTTTTGATTGATCAGCTTTTTCAAAATATCTTCTAAATTGCTTTTCAGAAAGACCATAGTAACGTTTAGCCTTTTGTTTTTCACGTAATTGTAACGCAAATTCAGAAAACTTTAAACGTGATTGGCCATGCTGTCCTGGTGGGTAAGGTCTTCTTTCGAAAGAACACTTATCAGTAAAACAACGATCGCCTTTTAAAAATAACTTCGTATTTTCACGACGGCATAACTTACAAACTGAACTTTTAATACAACTCATATCATATCTCCGATTATATTCTTCTACGCTTAGGGGGGCGGCAGCCGTTATGTGGAACTGGCGTTACATCCTTAAGACTTAAAACTCTCATGCCGGTCGCGGCTAATGCACGAATGGCAGGTTCACGCCCTGCACCTGGGCCAGTCAAATAAACATCGACTGATTTCATGCCAGATTCCATCGCTTTTTTAGCTGCATCTTCTGCTGCTAATTGAGCCGCATATGGAGTTCCCTTACGAGAACCTTTAAAACCCATGTGACCTGCAGATGACCAAGAAACCGTAGCTCCAACTGGATCTGTAATCGTAATAATTACGTTACCGAAACCAGCAGCAATATGACAGTTACCTTGTACTATGTTTTTTTTAATTTTCTTTTTAGGAGCAGCTTTTTTTTCAGTATTTGTACTCATGTCATACTCCTAATTATACAATTTTCTTTTTATTAGCGACTGTCTTCTTAGGGCCTTTACGAGTACGTGCGTTTGAACGCGTATTCTGTCCACGAACAGGAAGACCTTTTCTGTGGCGTGTTCCGCGGAAGCAATTAACGTCTGTTAAACGTTTAATCGACATACCAACCTCACGGCGTAAATCACCTTCAACTTTAAATGATCCTTCGATCAACGCACGCATTTGAGCAATTTGCTCATCTGTTAAAGCGTCTGTTCTTAAATCTGAAGCAATCTTAATTTGTTTACAAATTTTTTGTGCTCTTGGACGACCAATACCAAAAATATAAGTCAACGCGATTTCAACGCGCTTATTTCGAGGTAAGTCGATACCCATTAAACGTGCCATTATCTAACCCTGCCTTTGCTTATGCTTTGAATTTTCACAAATAACGCGTACAACGCCTTTTCTTTTGATCACTTTGCATTTGTTGCAAATTTTCTTAACTGATGGTCTGACTTTCATAGATTTCCCCGTAAAAAGGTTAATTTATTATCATTACAATATTTTTAAGTCTAGCTTTAAATTAATAAAGACAAAGACTTCTGAATTTGCTCAAAAACAACACTCGGCTCCTGAGCTCCATCAATCTCGAACAACGCTTTTTTTGAGCGGTAGTACTCGATTGTAGGCCCAGTATTTTTTTCAAACTGAGCAAGCCGTTCAACAATAACGTCTTC
>JAYVKY010000325.1:0-2085 GCA_043767965.1 Pseudobdellovibrionaceae bacterium | reverse complement strand
GTTTTATCTGAATGTGCACATCTAAAAACAAAATTCATTGTGATTACCTCGCTGCCGCCAGAAGAATATGAACAAAAATCAAAATCCTTAGGTGCTTTATTTTATTTAGAAAAGCCCTTTAAAAAACAACAGTTGGTTCAAACCGTTGAATCGGCAATGAATCAGCAGCTCGAGGTCAAACATGGATGAATTTAAATTTGTTATAAAATGTTTTTTGTTCGCAGCCACCATTATCATGTTTTCGCACATGAAAATAAATGACCAAACCTTAGAAAATAAAGCCGAATTGTTTTTACAAGATTCATCCATCGCACATTTAATTCAGCAATCTGCCGCCGGCGGCGCCAAAGTTTTAAATCAGACCTTTCAAACTACGAGGTCTTATTTAAAACGAAAAATGGCTCAAGCCGGGGGAAGCATTGAGCCATTAGAATCTAAAGATTAATTTTAATTTATACTTGTATATAAATTATTTTTGTCTGTTCACAGCACTATCCACACCTGTACTAGCAGAAGAAATTTTTTGTACTGCATAAAAATTCGTACGCTCTGGATGTTGTGCCGCTACAGCACGATTTTCGCCCTTTAAGACCCATTTTCCACATGGTAACTTCTCTAAGTGGTCTGCATTTGAAATCGATGCAAACGATAGTGCAAGTCCAAAAACTAATGATAACTTTTTCACAGAGGCTCCTTTATTAAGATGCGATCGTTATGAATATCTATGCTTAGTTCTATTGCGAGCCATGTGCCAACATAAGTATGCCGACTAAAAAACAAAACCCCCGTGTATTCAGGGGTTTAAACAAAATGTCTCAGATTAAGATCGTCAAAAGTTTAGACAGCTGTAAAGCGCGGAAGTTTTCCAAGGCAAAACTTAGATTTCCAGTTTCGGCATGACCCGCTTCATATACCCGTCAAACAACGGCACTGTAAAAATAATGTCACCATGTTCCGGACTATAAATCATACCCTTATGAATTAATGAGGCGCGTACCGGGGCAACCATTTGAACTTGTTTTTTTAAAATCTGGGCGATATCGCCAGATCTATGTGGTCCCAAACCCAATTCCGCCATTGCTCGTAAATATTTTTTTTCACTTGGAGTTAAGCGATCGAAACGCACGCGGAAGAAGCTTGTGTCTAAATCTGAAATAGCAAGATCTGTCGCGGCCATGGCATCGTCACCAGTAATCGGAGATGATTTTGCGATTTGCCAACAGTGCTTTCCCCATTCTTGTAAAAAATATGGATAGCCCTTTGTTTGTTTTAAAATTTCATCAATCGCTTCGTTTTTGAATTCTACATTTAAAGCAGACGCTGGTAAAATAATTGCAGATTTGGCCGCGGCATCAGCCAATGGTCCAATTTCTGGATATTGAAATAGACGTTCAGCATATGACTTGGCTCGGCCAGCCTGACCGACCAATTGCGGAAGTCCTGCACCTACCATGGCTATGGGCAATTGTTTTTGTGAGCACTTATGTAAAGCCATAATTAATGCCGCAAATTCTGTTTCTTTGATATATTGAATTTCATCAATAAATAAAACCAAAGCCGTTTTTTTTTCTTTAGCAGCAAGTCCTAATTGAATAAATAAATCGATTAAATCATTTTCTAGATCACCTGAATCAGCCAAACCAATTTCGTGCCCCAGATCTAAACCGAATTCGATATCTTCGTATTTTAATTTCATCACATTTAAAAAACCACCCAAAACTCTCAGAGCTTTTTTTCCTAAATCACCAGCCGCTGAAAAATGGTCTAATTTTAATAATGCGGATCTAAGCGCCGGAATAAGCAAGGCAGGCAGAGATCTCTTTTCTGGAGTTTCAATAGCAACCACAACAAAACCATCAGCTTCAGCATTAATAGAAAGCTGATTTAACAAAACTGTTTTACCAACACCCCGGAGTCCGACCATCAAAAAACTACGATAGGCCAAACCGCTTCTGCAACGATCTAGTTGAATACTGATCTGCTCGATAATCTCATCACGACCTGATAATTGAGGTGGCAATGTGCCTGCACCTGGGGCATATGGGTTTTGTCTGGGGTTCATATATAAGAAGTTTACTATAGTTT
>JAYVKY010000324.1:0-2237 GCA_043767965.1 Pseudobdellovibrionaceae bacterium | reverse complement strand
CTTAATTCACATTTGTTAATTTTCAAATGTAGTTTTTAAATTGATTTTTTCATTTTCGATGCAATAGACAACTTTGTCTTTACATTCTTTTGGGCATTGCACTCCAGCGTAACCCTTCGAACCTTTGTAACAGTTCATGGCAGTAGCTGCTGAATTAACCATGGGTTCACAAGCTGATTCAATAGCACTTTTTGTACATAGCTGCTCTTCATCTGCATGTAAGATAGGACTGATCACTAATAGTACAATTATGATTTTCAAAAAGACAAACTTCATAGATACCCCACCATATTTGTTAAATTGATTTACTCAGTATATATCGGATTTTTAACATAAAAACTTTATATTGACGAAAATTTACGAATACCGTCTCAATTTGAAACAAATCAGGCAAAAAAAAGAGCTTCCTAATCCTCAAGAAGCTCTTTTTTATTAAAACATATTGTTAGATAAATTAATTTACCTAACAGCTATAATTACTTAAGTAAGTGGAAGAGCCAAAGGTCATCAAGAAAATTCTAGAACACATGGTTAAGCCGATAGATTTCGAAAATTATCTGGATGAATGGAATATTTTAAAGAACGCCAAAAATAATTAGAGATTTTCTTTGATAATTACTGAACTGACCGCGCAGCTTGAATCAAGAACAACGTTGACTATATAAGACCCCTTATAGATATATGACCCCGTAGAAAATTTATAGAGCTTTTCATTTTTAGTCGCAATTTCTCCATCTAGTGTAACAACGTCTAAGTTGTCTACGTCGGCTGAAGCAAAGCCGTAAGATTTTGCTTTTTGATCCATGTTCATTTGTGCAAGTGATTTTACCTGTTCTCTGCATTTAGCCAACATGTCATCGGCTTTAGCAATCGTATAAGATGATAGAATTAATGCTGCCAATAATACTGATTTCATAAATTTATCCTTTAGTTATAAGTTAACAGAAGCTTTGTTTGCATGATTTACGCCACGCCTTATAAGGTTCAAATTGAATAGGCTGTTAAAGGGTTATACAACTGACATTATTTGAGAGCATTTAATAAAAGCCAGGCTGCAAAGCTTGCTACGACCGGTTCTATCATAACCGTGATTGAGGCCTTAGAGCTTGAGAGTCTTTGTAATTCGGCCAGAAATAAAGTTAAAGGGCCAATTGTCGATACGACCTACTGGAACAAGGTCTGGCAATACGAATAGTTATTAGCCCGGAAATTCCAGGTGAAGTAATGTAAGTTATGTCAGCAAAAGATGTTTGGTTATTTCTGAGCTCTTATCTTTTTTACGTTTTGGTCGCGTGTGGATTGTATCTGTTTCGCGAGAGTCGGATGCCTCAGGCAAAAGCCGGCTTTAATTTTAAGTCTTTGATAGCGTATTGTTTTCCGTCCCAATATTATTGGAACAAATCGGCCGGTAACGATTTGTTAATTTCGTTTCTGAATAGCCTGGTTACCACTCCACTCTTTTTTATCCCGTGGGGTATGCTGCTATTTTCGTTACAATTTGATAATCAATTTGTGATTGCAGGCAGCAACGTTTCTTTTGATGAAATTAGCTTTGGATGGAGCAATTGGATTTTTGCTCTGATTATTTTTGTGCTTCTTGACGGAGTGAATGCGGTTCAACATTATCTGGCGCATCGTATTCCGTTTTTGTGGGAATTTCATAAAGTCCATCATAGTGCGCCGGTATTGAATCTGTGGACGGCAGAGCGACACCATCCCGTTTCTGTATTGATAGCTAATCTGGTCAATCAGGCGACGCTTGTTTTGCTCGTACTTATTTTTCGTTTTATTATGGGAGACTCTTTGAACATGGTCATGGTGTGGGCCATAAGTAATCTTTTCGGTCTTATTTTAAAGCCGGTCGACATGATCAAGCATACGCACCTTTGGATTTCGTGGGGGGCGCTGAGTTATATATTGCAGAGCCCGGCAATGCATCAGATGCACCATAGTGTCGAGGCCAAACACCATCATAAAAATTTTGCCGGTTTTTTTTCGTTTTGGGATGCTGTCATGGGCACAATCTATGTGCCCGAGGGGCGCCCTGATCTGGTGCTCGGATTGAAAAAACAGGTTTGGGGAAATAGACGTTTTGATACTTTTTGGGGCTCTTTATGGGATCCGTTTAGGTAAAACAGGGTCTATCCCTCAATTCAGCGTCTGGCGCATTTTATTATCAAGAACAGGGACTATTCTTTAGTGGATTCATTTGCAAGGCAGCAGGAAGGTTTTATAAA